>JBMFPI010000261.1:0-5309 GCA_049969195.1 Armatimonadota bacterium | reverse complement strand
ATTCCTCCGGGCTAGTCGATCTGGGCTCCTTCGAGCGCGGGCCGCGCGGGGAGCTCAGATACCAGAAAGACATGACAAGAACCGTGATGGTGCCGCTGTTCGCACGACGCATGCGCCTGGTTCTTGAGGAAAAGCTAAAGCGGTTGCGCGATTATACGGAGACGTGCTCGTTGCAGCGAATCGAGCCCGGCAATCGCGTCGGGGTAATCACGTGCGGCGTGGCGTACACATACGTCAAGGAAACGATGCCGGAGGCGTCGATTCTCAAGCTCGGCATGACCTATCCCCTGCCAGAAAAGCTCATTCGTGCTTTCGCGGAATCGGTGGATCGGCTGTATGTGGTCGAAGAGGGCGACGCTTACGTCGAGGAACAAGTTCGGGCAATGGGTATCGCGCTCGAACGTCCCAGGACCAATTTGCGGATCGGGGAACTGAGCCCGGACAGGCTGGCTGCTCTCGCGGCGGAGATAGCCGGAAAAGAGCCGCCGAACCCACCAGAGGCGGTCGCCGATCTGCCCGCCCGTCCGCCTGTTCTGTGTCCGGGCTGCGCGCACCGCGGGGTGTTCTACGCACTGAACCGGCTCAAGGCAATCGTTCCGGGCGACATCGGCTGTTACAGCCTGGGCGCGTTCAAGCCCCTGGACGCTATGGACTGGATCGTGTGTATGGGAGCCAGCATAGGCAGCGCGCACGGGATGGAAAAGGCAGGTCAGACTGGACGCGTCGTGGCCGTTATAGGCGACAGCACGTTTTTCCATTCGGGGATTACAGGCCTGCTTAACACGGTATACAACCGCGGCACAAGTACCGTGATCGTGCTCGACAACCGCACCACCGCAATGACCGGCCACCAGGAGCATCCCGGCACCGGCAGGACGCTGATGGGCGAGGAAACCGTCGAGACGCGCGTCGAGGACGTGGCACGCGGCGTCGGGGTCAAACGAGTGGTCGTCATCGACCCTTACGACCTCGAGAACACGTACAAGGTCATCAAGGAGGAGATCGACGCGCCGGAGGCGTCGGTTGTGGTGAGCAAGCGAGAGTGCGTACTGCGTTCCCGGCGCGCGATCGAGCGCCGGTACTTCGTCGAGCAGGAAGTTTGCACGGCCTGCGGCGCCTGCCTGAGACTCGGATGCCCGGCTATCGAGGTCGGCGAGCCGCAGCCGGACAATCCCAGGAAGCGCAAGGCTCGCATCAACGCGGTTCTGTGCGTCGGGTGCGGGATGTGCGTGCAAGTATGCAAGTTTCAGGCGATCAAAGGAGAAGAACTGTGACCAGGCCGCTGAACATATCCGTGGTAGGCGTCGGCGGACAGGGCACGCTGCTCGCCGGCGAGATACTCTGCAATGTCGCTTTGCTCGCAGGCAAAGACGTCAAGAAGAGCGAGGTGCACGGCATGGCCCAGCGCGGCGGCAGCGTGGTGAGCCAGGTGCGGATCGGAGAGAGAGTCTATTCGCCGCTGATCCCGGTCGGTCAGACCGATATCCTGGTAAGTTTCGAAAAACTTGAGGCTCTGCGGTTCGCGCACTTTCTCGCGCCGGATGGGATCGCGATGGTCAACGACCAGGAGATCAGGCCGGTCACCGTCTCAAGCGGCCAGGCCGAGTGGCCCCCCGACCTGGACGGGCGGCTGCGTGCGGCATTCCCCAGGCTCGAGATGATACCGGCGCTTGAGATTGCTAGTTCGCTTGGCAGCGTGCGCGTGGTCAACGTTGTTATGATCGGCGCGCTTTCGAGACACCTGGGCATCGATGACCAGATCTGGCGGCGGTCGATCACCGATCTAGTCAAGCCTCAGTTTCTCGAGATGAACCTGAAAGCGTTTGAGGCGGGTAAGGCCGCCTGCTGCACGGTGACACGCTGACGCGCAGAACTGATAGCGGTGTTTGATCGGCGGCGGCATGCGGGCCGGATCAGGCTATCGAGCCTGGTGCGTCCTCGGCGTGTCTTCGGACTCAGCCATTCCCGCAGCACAACAAACGCCGGGTTTGTGTTCTACTCGGAGTAAACAACAATGCAAGTTCGCCCGGCAATGGTGCCCCGGTCCTGGAGATGTGGCTACTGGCCGGGGCCGTGCGACAGCCACATGCCGCACAAATAAACCTTGGGCCGGAGCTAGAGACCCCGGCCTGTCCGGTTTGTGCATCCGATGCGCCGCGATTACCCGTGCTTCCTCTCAAACTCCTTCATGAACGCGACCAAGGCGTCGACTGCCTCCTGTCCGACGGCGTTGTAGATCGAAGCCCGCAGGCCGCCAACGGACCTGTGGCCCTTCAGGCCGACCATCCCAGCCTTCTTAGCCTCGCTTACGAACTGCTCCTCGAGTTCCTCGCTCGGCAGCCGCCAGACGACGTTCATGATTGAGCGGCTTTCCTTATCCGCGGGAGCTCTCCAGAAGTCACTGGAGTCCAGCACGTCGTAGAGGGTCTGCGCTTTCTTTTCGTTTATCTTCTGGATCCCGGCTACCCCGCCGAGTGTCTCCATCCACTCGGTGACGAGCTTCAGGATGTAAACCGCCCACGTGTTCGGCGTGTTGTAAAGGCTTTTCTCTTCGGCGTGTGTCGAGTAGCGCAGGAAAATGCCGACCTCCGGCGGACATCGCTCCAGCAGGTCCTTCCGGATGATGACCAGCGCCAGGCCCGACGGGCCTATGTTTTTCTGCGCACCCGCGTAGATCAGCCCGAACTGGCTCACGTCGATCACGCGGGACATAATTTCGCTGGACATGTCGGCTACAAGCGGGGCCTCCGTCCTGGGGAAAACAGGGTAGCGTATTCCGCCGATGGTTTCGTTGGAGCAAATGTGGACGTATTCCGCGCCGGGTGTAAACTGGAGCTCATCCGGCCGCGGCGCGCGCATGTAGCTCTCGTCCTTGCCGGACCAAATGACGTTGACGGCTCCGCTCGTCTTGGCTTCCTTGATGGCTTTGGACGACCAACTGCCGGTGTCGACGTAGTCCGCTGCCTTTCCCGGCCGCCGAAGGTTCATCGGGATCATGGCGAACTGCAGGCTTGCTCCGCCCTGCAGGAAGAGAACGGCGTAGTCGTCCGGCACCCCAAGCAGCTTTCGAACGTTCGCCTCGGCCTCTTCGTTAATCGCCGCGTACTCTTTGGAGCGGTGCGACATCTCCATCACGGACATCCCGCTTCCGCCCAAATCCAGCAGTTCGGCCTGTGCCCTTTCCAGAACCGGAAGCGGCAGTGCCGCCGGGCCTGCGTTGAAGTTGTAGACTCGTGGCATGCGTTGCTCCTAAGATGTGTTTCGAGCAGCCGCCCCGAACCCCGCGACGTCGCGGCGCACGAGCAGCTTCCCATACAGGTATTGTACCTCGCTCCCACAAATCCCTTTGTATATTTCGGGCTGTTGCGATAGGCGCGATTCGGGCGCTTCTCCCGACCGGTTTTTGTGCGGCGAGAACGGCTTGGCTGAAGCCACATTCATACCGCACCCACCTGAGTTCCCGCAGCACGGCCGCGTTCCGTTCGATTCTTGCAGCCCAATACTCTCTCCCCCGACGGGAGAGGGCTGGGGTGAGGGCGATAAGCTCCTTGTGTATGATTCTGTCATCCTGAACTCGATTCGGGATGACGTGATCCTGGGCGTTCGCGCCGGCAAGGCTGAGGTGATGCCTCCGCCAATTGTGTATTTGCGGCGAGACGTGTTTGTGGTACAATCTTCCTGCCGGAACTAGGCTGTTACTGTAGGCGCGTTTTGGGCGGTTCTAGTGCCTGGCTGAGAATCGCGGAATCGCCGTGACCGTCGGGTCTTGCCTTATGTCGCACTAGTCTCCGGAAGGAGACCCCAAGAAGTGATTATCACGCAGACTCCTTTGCGAATCAGCTTCGCTGGTGGCGGAACTGACTTCCGGGACTTCTATGAGAAGCAGTACGGCAGCGTCGTATCCACCGCCATAGACAAGTATGTCTACGTCATCGTCAAGGAGCGCTTTGACGACCTGATACGTGTGGGCTACACCCGCACTGAGATGGTCGAGTCCGTTGACCAGATTCAGCACGAGCTCGTTCGAGAGGTGATGAGAATGGTCGGGATCGAGAAGGGCGTTGAGATATCGACCATGGCCGATGTGCCCTCGGAGGGGTCCGGGCTGGGGTCATCGAGCACTGTAACGGTCGGCCTGCTGAACGCTCTCTACGCATACAAAGGGGAGAGCGTGACCGCCGAAGATCTCGCAAGCCAGGCCTGTCGTATCGAGATCGACATACTCGGCAAACCCATTGGAAAGCAGGATCAATACATAGCGGCTTACGGCGGGTTGAGGCACTTCAAGTTCTACCCCAATGAGGAAGTCGAAGTCAACACCATAGATCTCAACGAGTCTGCCAGGCAGCGGCTCAACGAGAGCCTACTGTTGTTTTACACCGGCGTCACCCGGAACTCCTCAGAAGTGTTGACCGAGCAGAGGAGCAACATCGCCCGCAGGTTGAGCCTGCTTATCGAGATGAGGGATCAGGCGGACGAACTCGCGCGGCTTCTGAAACTGGGAACCATAGCCTCGCTGGGGCAGACGCTGCGCGAGGGCTGGAACCGCAAACGCCGGCTTGCCAGCGCGATCTCCAACCCGCTGATTGACGAACTGGTCGAAGCGGCCCTGTCAGCGGGCGCGATCGGTTGCAAGGTCACCGGGGCCGGCGGCGGAGGCTTCTTTCTCGTATGCACACCTCCGGAGAACCGTGCCGCAGTCCGCAAGAGGCTTTCACATCTGCGCGAGCTTCCGATCTCACTTGCACGCGACGGCTCCAAGATTATATTCAATGTGCGCAGGTGACCGCGCCTGCACGCGTGGGAACTACGCGCCGAAAACCTAAATGGAGGATACTACCTGATGTCTTTGATTTCCGACTACCTCCGAGACGTCCGGGAAGCAATCTGCGCGCTGCCAGAAGAATCAATACAGGACGTGGTCGATATCCTCAAGAAGGCGCACGCCGATGGCAAGCAGGTTTTCCTGCTGGGAAACGGCGGCAGCTCGGCAAACTCGACGCATATCGCCGAAGATCTGCAGAAAGGCGTCAAGGAACACACGGGAAAACGGTTCAAAGTTATCTCGCTTACCGAGTCGACGCCGCTGATTACGGCTTGGGCCAACGATGCCGGTTACGAGCGGGTCTTCGTCGAGCAAATTGAAAGCCTGCTCGATCCGGGCGACGTCGTGATCGCCATAAGCGGCAGCGGCAACTCGCCCAATGTCCTGCGCGCGGTCGAGAAGGCCAACGAAATGGGCGCGATTACGATAGGCTGGTCCGGCATGGGCGGCGGCAAGCTCGCCCAGATTGCGCAGAAATCTATCG
>JBMFPI010000260.1:0-5314 GCA_049969195.1 Armatimonadota bacterium | reverse complement strand
CGCTGTTTGCACGCCGTCAGACCCGGTCGGGCCCTGCATGGTTTCAAGCGAAGGTGCGTGCGCTGCTATGTTCAGGTACGGAGGCGTAACCTAGGTGTCCCTGCGCGAGGAAAGAGTCACGTTGAGCCACGGCGCCGGCGGCACGATGATGGCCCGGCTCATCGACGAACTGTTTCTCGAGGCTTATGGTGATGCGACCGCCGCGCGAGACGACAGCGCTGTGGTAGACCTCTCCGGCCCTCTCGCGTTCACAACGGATTCATTTGTTGTAGATCCCCTCTTTTTTCCGGGCGGGGATATCGGACGGCTTGCCATTGCGGGCACCGTCAACGATCTCCTCACCGCTGCCGCGCAGCCGCTGGTGATCTCGGCCTCCTTCATAATCGAGGAGGGGTTCGCCATTTCGGACCTAAGGTCTATTGCCTGCGCGATGGCCGAAACGGCTGACGAGTGCGGCGTCCGGATCGTTACTGGCGATACCAAGGTCGTCCCGCGCGGTTCTGCGGACCGGCTTTTTGTCACGACATCGGGGATCGGCCGCGTGCTCCGTCCGGGCGTGTCTGGGGCGTGTGCAAGACCCGGTGATGTGATTATCCTCACCGGTTCGGTCGGCGACCATGGCGCCGCGGTGATGCTCGCGCGCGAAAACTTGCTCGAGACCGACAATATAAGAAGCGACATCGCGCCGCTCACCGAGATTGTGATGAACCTTCTCGACGCCGGATGTGAGATCCACGCCATGCGCGACCCGACGCGCGGCGGTATCGGCTCCGCTCTGAACGAGATCGCGAGGCAGTCTGGCACGGCGATACACATCGATGAGTGTGCCGTTGTCGTCAAGCCGGCGGTGGCGGCCGCATGCGAGGCACTTGGTATCGATCCTCTCTACGTAGCTAACGAGGGTAAGATGCTGATTGTGGCGGATCCGGCCGACGCACAGCGCGCGCTGGAGGTAGTGCGGGCGAGCCGCTATGGGGAGGACGCGGCTCTGATCGGCGAGGTGCGAACCGGACCGCCGGGACGCGTCCAGGTCAGGACCTCAATCGGGACGTCGCGCATCCTATCGCCGCCGTCGGGAGAGCTTCTTCCGCGAATCTGCTGAGCCCGTCGTCGCGGTCGCGCCGGGTACGGCGAGAAACAAGGACCCAGCGCTGCAACTCTTCGCATTGTCCCCGCTAGATGTGCGTCACTCGATCTCTTGCGTAGGCGCGTTTTCGATGATTCCCCTGCTTAGTTGAGGAGCGCCAAGTCGCCGCCAACACCCGGTTTGCGTTCTGTCCCAACGACCTCTTGCTCGCGCGCGCTGTCGCAGCGGTGCGCGGTCCGACGCTCAGGACGGGACAACGTTGATCAGCTCGATGTCGGTGGTCTGGTCCATCGTCACCCTGCGGCTTCCGCACGCGGCGCATTCAAGCGCGGCCTGGTCCGGTCGAAAGCTGGCGCCGCAGTCGCTGCAGTGTGCAGAAGGCTCGACTACCTCCACCCGCAGATCAACCCCCGGCGCGACGGCTTCGAAGTCGTGTTTCAGGTGCTCAATGTCGATCCCCGTCCAGGCTCCAACGCGCACACAGACCGCCTTCAGCGAGCGGTAATCTGAGCCACCTGCGCGCGACAGGGCCATTCGAATAATCTTCCTGGCGGTGTGAATCTCGTGCATCAGCGTCTGGCAACTGCAGTGGTCGGGGTTCTCACGACCGTCTGGATGGTTTCCGCCGCGGCGCGCAGCGGTTTGTAGACCGACCTGGGGTAGATTCCGATGCCCAGGCACAAAGCGGCAAGGATCACCATAGCAACGCAAACGCTGAGCGGTGCTTCCTTGACCCTGGCGGCGGACACGCTCTCCGACGGCTTGCCCCAGAAGATCATCTTCGCCGCCTTGACCAATACCACGACCGTAATCAGGCTCGTTGCTATCCCGATTATCACCGCCCACCAGACCCCCGCGTCAGCCCCAGCGACAAACAGGGCCAGCTTGCTCTGAAAGCCGTTCATAGGCGGGATCCCCGAGATCGCCAGGGCGCCAACAAGGAAGCAGAAGCCCGTGATCGGCATCTTCTTGGCGAGGCCGCCCAGCTGCGAAAGCGTCCGGGAACCTGTCGAGTAGATCACCGCGCCGGCGGACAGGAATAACAGCGCCTTGGCCAGCGCGTGGTTGACTATGTGGAAAAGCCCTGCATATATGCCCAACTGGGTGCCGATTCCGAACCCCAGCATTACATACCCGACCTGACTGACCGACGAGTAGGCGAGCATCCGCTTGAGGTCGTCTTGAGCAAGCGCCATCAAGTCGCCCAGAACGAGTGTGAAAACAGCTAGTCCGATCAGGAACGCCGCCACCGGCGAGAACGAAGGGTAGAACATGGAAACCGTTCGCACAAGTGCGTATATCGCCACTTTGAGCATCACGCCGGACAGCAAAGCCGACACTGGGGTAGGGGCTTCCGCGTGCGCGTCGGGCAGCCACGGATGGAATGGTGCGATCCCCGCTTTGGTGCCGAATCCGACGATCAAAAACGCCGATCCCAAAATCACAGTCGTGAGCGGAAACCCCGACGCCACGGTTTTCAGCTCGGACATAAGCAGGCCCTTCGAGCCGCCCAAGGTAGATGCTCCCGCGGCGTAGACCAGCACGCAACCGAACAGCGCGAACGTGATCCCTACGGTGAGCAACATCAAGTACTTGTAGCCGGCTTCCAGAGCGCGCTTGTCCCAGTAGAACGCGACCAGCAGGCCGCTCGCAATCGTGCTGGCCTCGACCGCGACGTAAAGCATGATGATGTTGTTCGACAAACACGCCCACAGCATCGTTGCGAGAAACAGCATCAGCCAGCCGTAGAACACGGTAAGCCGACCCTCCGTGGTCGTATGGGGCAATCCGCCTTCCTGCACCGTGCTGCGCATGTACCTCAGAGAGTACACGGTCGCTAGAAACCCGATCAGCGACACCAGAACTACCAGCAAGGCGCTCAGGGCGTCGGCGTAAAACTGCTTCCCGAACGACAGCAGAATCCGGCCGTCAAGCGCCGCAGCGGCAATGCCGACGGCACACGCCAGTGCCGCAACGGAGCCTATAAGAGCAAGAGCTTCCTTGAGCCAGGACGTGAACCTTCCCAGGATGAAAACCAGCACGCCTGCCCCGGCCGGAATCAATACAACCAGCATCGGCAGAGAAGATGAGATTTCTTTGCTCATAGCATTACCTACCAGTGCAGTTCAGAGAGCTGTGAGGTATCCGTCGAACCGAATTTCTCCCTGATTCCACCAATGATAAAGAGCAGGATCCAAACGGTGACCACCACTTCAGTCGCGATACCTGCCAGCGCTGTCTCCTTGATCGTCGGAGCCAGGCTTACAAGGCTCAGATGCACACCGTTTTCGAGCAGGCACAGCCCGATAACGGTCTTCACCGCATCCCGCCGCGTGAATATCGCGTAAAGCCCCATCACAAATATCGTAAAGGCTACGGCCAGGTTAGTCTCGGCGAGTTGCTGCAGCCCCGACTCGGCCGACACAAACACCGCCGCGTGCGTGTGCGTGAACCTGTACATTGACGCCCCGACGATGAACAGGATGATAACCGACCACGCAAACCCGATCAGGGGACGAGTTTCCTGTTCCGCCCCGGCGGTTGAGTGCCAGAGAAAAACCGGCACCAGTATCGCCTTGGTCACCAGCGCGGTTGCCGCCCACCAGAGCAGCGTTCCGTTAGCAACCGAGTAAGTTGCCAACAGCCCGCAGATCAACAGCGCCTGGGCGATGTAGGCTAAGGTGGCATGTCGCAGATTTCGGGACTCCGCCGCCGCAAAGCTCGTCAGGATCATCAAAAAGCTCAGTGCGTGTATCAGACTCGGGTTGAGCTCCATTCTTACACTCCAATCAGCGCGAGTGCTACCGCGCCCAGCGCTACAAAGAGAACGCGGCTCATATACGTCATCGACTGGTCGATCCTCAACCGTGGAACGACGCAGTCGATCAGGCCGACCACCAGAAGTACTACCAGGGCCTTCACAAGCGCGAGCACTACTGCCAGTGCCGCGATATCTACGCGCGGCCACGGGATAAACACCGACACGAACAGAAGAGCGAACATCAGCTGCCGCACGTAGAAACCCAGCTTGCACAGCGCGAGGCGGGGGCCGCTGTACTCGATGAAAGGACCTTCGACAATCTCGCTTTCAGCCTCTACAATGTCGAACGGCAGCCGCCCGACGTTCGCCTGAAGCGCAAGGAAAAAAGCGATGGCCGCTACGGTCATCGAGACCGTCGCGCCGTTCGCCAACTGCCACTCGACGAGGCCGCCAAAAAGCAGCGTCTTAGCCTTGACCATCCCGGCCAGTATCGCCAGGACCACGATAGGTTCCACCGTGAGCATCATCATCATCTCG
Organism: Armatimonadota bacterium; assembly: GCA_049969195.1. Lineage (GTDB taxonomy): Bacteria > Armatimonadota > UBA5829 > UBA5829 > UBA5829 > CALJES01. Next base: position 929 of record JBMFPI010000260.1, on the reverse strand, counting down.
CGGCCCGCGCCTGCGTAGGCGAACGGGTTGCCGGACGCGAACGCTCCCAATATCAAGGCTACGGCCGAGACGGAGAGCACGTAGATCCACACTATCGCGTCCCCGTAGCTTCCGAGTGCTGTGTTCGTGCCGATGGGCATCAGCGCTACTGCGACCAGCAATGCAGCCAGTGAGACTATCGGCGCGGCGCGGAACACGACGCTCGCGACCGGCCTGAGGTCCTCCTTGCCCAGCAGCTTCAGCAGGTCGCGATACGGCTGCGTGAAAGGCGGCCCCTGGCGCGAATGGATCACCGCCTTGAGTTTGCGCATCACGCCGTCGAATAGCGGCGCGAGCAGCAGCACCAGAAGTCCGTTGATTATTGCTCCAACAACCGGCATGACCGCCTCCATCAATACTTATCTGATCAGAAGTGCAAGCGCGAGCACCACCGCAAGCACCCCGACGAGCTGCCAAAGCATATACGTCTGTGGCACACCGCTGTGGCTTCGGCTGATCAAATCCGTAGCGCGGCCGCCCTCTTTCACAAGCGGGTTATACAGCCACCTGTCGAAATCGAGCGCCTTTCGCAGGAACCGGACTGACTCGATTCGCATCCGCGGGAACGGAGGATAGACATTCGCGAATGCCTGCTTGAACGGCAGCACAAACCCGTGCGCCTTGTATCTCACCTCGTCGTCCTCGGCTTCCTCGCCGCCATACCAGCTCACAGTCTGACGTGATTCAACGCGTCCTGCCTTGAGCACAAGCGCGGCGATCACGACACCCACCGCCATCGCGGCTATCATCACAAGTGGGTTCCAAACCCCGAAGACTCTGCTTGGGCCAGCAATCATCATCCCATATGCGTTGGTTACGTATATCGTTGCGACGTCCGGCGGAAGCCCTGGGCCGAGCACGTCGGACACGGCCCCGTGCAGAACGCTTAC
>JBMFPI010000259.1:0-5367 GCA_049969195.1 Armatimonadota bacterium | reverse complement strand
CACCGCAGTAGCCACGTCCGCGCGGCGTCGTTCCCTGGACATCATAATCGACCGCTACGGCCTGCGCTCGTACTTCGATGTGATCGTTACCAAGGACGATGCAGGGGTGGAGAAGCCCGATCCGCGCCCTTATCTGATCGCAGCCGAGCGGCTTGGCGTCGACCCGAAGCGTTGCGTGGCGATCGAGGATTCGCCGCGCGGTGTTATCGCAGCCGCTCGCGCAGGGATGAAGTGTATCGCCGTGCCGACTGCTTCTACCGCCAATGGCGATTTCTCGTTGGCGACGCTGATAGTTCGGTCTTTGGCTGAGATCGACCTCGACACTCTTCGTAGCCTGTAGTCGACTGCCTCGGCTTATCGAGGTCCTTGCAATAAACGAAAACGCGTCTGCGGCAAACTCCTATGGCTCATCAGCCAGTCGGGAAGAACTGACGGAAAACCCGGCTTGCGGTGCGGTTATTCCGGGCAGAGTGGGTGATCTCAGGGTGGTGTATTCAGGAAAGTGAGCTTTAGCCCCGGATCTGTGGCGGAAGCCCATCACCAGAGCAGTTTCTGGGCCACGTACCACAAGGCGGCACTCACAAGACAGGTAGGGAGCAGGTATTTCATATCACGCCAAGCCGCCCGGCGGTCTTCCTTGCCTCCAAAGAAAAGCAGCATCTCGGTCAGGATCAGCAGTATTGTGCCGACCATCACCAGCCACGGCGCGAGCGGAACAAGCGTTGTCAGGATGTTTCCCATCCCGATGTAAGCGAGCGCCGCAGCCCCGACGACGAGGATGAAAAGAACGCCCGTAATCAACACCAGCGCGGCAACCATCTTACGCGTGCAGCTCCACCACGTAGCCGTCCTGAAGCACGTGGTCTCTGCCTATCTGGGCGCCGTCCAGTGTGTTTTTTCCCCACGCCCTGGCCATGCGCAGGTTGCGGACGAAGTCCTTGTGAATCGCGGCGGCGAAGTCGATCAGCGTGCTTCCCTTTCTGAGTGTAAACGGCTTGTCCATATCCGGAGGTTTACCCGGCACTTTCGTATAGACCCTGATAATTCCGAGGGTCTCAAACAGCGCGCGTCTGAGCTGTTCGAGTCCCTCGCCGGTGCGGGCCGAGACCGGCTGCACCTGGAACTCGCCGCCGCAGAGCTCCTTGAGGATTTCCAGGTTGTCGGCAGCGCCTGGCAAGTCCATCTTATTTGCGACCACGAGCGTCGGCCTGGCAACTGTACCCGGCGGCAGCTCCTCGAGTTCATCATGCTCCCTGACCAGTTTCACGCGCGACGCCGCCATCTCTTCCGTGATCCCTTCGATGTGGTCGAGGAGCGCGTCATCGGACGCATCCAGTACCAGGGCGACCGCGTCGGCGTACCTTGCCAGCCCGATCACGGCCCTTTCGGCAGCGCCGGGTGTCACAGGCGGTGTGTCCACCAACTGGATCATTATGTCCTCAAACTCCATCATTCCGGGCAGAGGACGGCGCGTGGTATAGGGATATTCGGCAATCTCCGGCTCGGCTGCGGTTAGGGGGGCCAGGATACTGGACTTGCCCGAGTTTGGCGGGCCCGCAAGGACAATCTGACCTGCGCCCTGTTTCACCACGTGAAAATCGTCGTGCCGCTTATGCCTCGCCGCCTGTTTCTCTTTTTGCCGGAGCTTGGACAGTCGGCTCTTGATATCGGCCTGGAGTTTCTCCGTTCCCTTGTGCTTGGGGATCGTCGCATACATCTCCTCCAGGGCCGCGATCTTTTCTTCGGTTGTCTCAGCCGCCCGAAACCTTGCCTCTGCCGCCAGGTAATCGGGCGTCAGATTCGCAGGCATCGCCGAACCTCCTCAGATCAAGATACCGGGACCTGAGGGGATCCACCTGTGTATACTTGAGTTTATTGTAATAGAACCGAAAGCGAGCATTTTGGCGATTGGGCGCTCCTCAACTAAGCGAGAGAATCGCCGAAAATGCGCGTATCGCAACAACCTGATGTTAACTCGCAGCTCTCTGGTCTTTGCGTTGCGTATTCCAACCGGCGTCCGCCCAGGGAAATCTTCACCCGAGCGCAGTCCGACTTTGCGAAAGCACTAGAGTTTGACACTGATCCCCTTCGATGCCATGTACTCCTTGGCCTGGCGTATGGTGTAGGTGCCGTAGTGGAAAATGGACGCAACGAGCACAGCGGATGCCTTCCCCTCCACAACGGCTTCAACCAGGTGATCTAGAGTGCCCGCCCCGCCGGAGGCTATTACGGGTATCGAAACGGCCTCGGCGATAGCACGCGTCATCGGTAAATCGTAGCCGGCGCGTGTTCCGTCGGTGTCCATACTGGTTGGAAGAATAGCGCCTGCACCAAGACGTTCACACTCCTTCGCCCAAGCGACCGCGTCACGGGCGACAGGAGTCCTGCCGCCGTCTACTACGACCTCGAATCCCGACGGCATATCGGCGTTGCGCCTTGTGTCGATTGCCACTGTGATCCGGTCGCTGCCGAACTCGGACGCGGCTTGCGCCACAAGCTGGGGGTTCTTGACCGCAGCCGTGTTCACCGAGCATCTGGAAACGCCGAGGTCGAAGAGTTCCAGCATGTTGTCAATCGTTCTGATGCCGCCTCCGACCGTCAGAGGGATATCGATGACGGCTACCGTCCTTTTTACAACGTCAAGCAATGTCGGACGCCCTTCCACTGTGGCGGTGATGTCGAGCAATACCAGCTCGTCTGCGCCAGCTTTCGAGTATTGCTCGGCCATCTCGGCAGGGTCGGCGATCTCTCTGAGATTGACGAAATTGACTCCCTTGACGAGTCGGCCGTCTTTCGTGTCCAGGCAAGGAATGATCTTCACGTATTCAGGCATATGCGGCCTCCCGGTTCATCCTAGTTATTGCCCTAGAAAGCAAAGCGAGCGTCTTCGGCGATTTGGCGCTCCTCAAATAAAAGGGAGGATCACCCAAAACGCGCCTACCGCAACAACCTTCTTGGTTGTCCTTTGTCAGGTCGGGCGTCGGACTGAGACCCTATGAAAGCGGCACCTTTTCCCGGGCATTTATGGGCAGCCGACCCAGCCTGTCCTGCGGTGGACAACACGTGCGCTGTCATAGCAAACTGTTATCGCCCTGTTCGTTTCCGGCGCCCCGCACATATCTTATACCGGGCACGGCTTTCTTGTCCAGCGGCGCCAGCTTGAGCGGGCGCGCGTCCTGCACACGGGCTGTTGCGTCAAAACGCAAACCGAGCTCCTTGGGCGATGCAATGCTGCTCACCACGCGGAGGAATCTTCGAAAACGCGCGTATCGTAACAGGGTAGGGGAACAAAACGCGACGGGGCTGCCGATAGGCAGCCCCGTAATATTGGGAGCGGGGGGAGGATTCGAACCTCCGACCTTCGGGTTATGAGCCCGACGAGCTACCGGACTGCTCCACCCCGCGTCGCTAGCAATAATTATAGCACTCGCTGCCGGCCGTGTAAAGTACCTATTTCGGGACGTATCAGTTAAGTTTTGCGGGTGCAAACGTCCGGGACCCCGTCATCCTGAGGCCGATTCAGGATCGATCCCTGCGGCACCTCGATGCTGAAACAAGTTCACCACGACGCGATTCCCGAGGAACTGAACAGTTTCAACTTGCGGCTTTTCATCCAGGTAGTCGCATCGCTGACATCGGGCTCGATCCTGCTTCTGTGCATTATTCGCTCGCTTAGTAGCTCCTACGCCTGGCGTTGCAGCCTGATCCGTGCGAACCTGAGTTTCCCGGCGCGAAGAACCTGACCGTCGGCGGGAACGATGTTGGCCGACGGATCGCTTATCCGTTGGCCGTCGATTGTCACCGCACCTTGCTGCACTAGCCGCCGGGCCTCGCTTGTCGAAGGGGCCAGGCCGGCCCTGACGAGCAGTCTGGCAATCCATATCGAGCCGTCGGACAACTCGTCCGGTGTGATCGTGACTTCCGGCATGTCCTCCGGCAGTTCCCGCATGCTGAACACGCGCTCAAACTCCGCCTGGGCGTCCTGGGCAGCGGGCGAGCCGTGGTAGATGGTCACAATCTCGCGCGCCAGCCGCTTCTTGACCTCCATAGGGTGAAGCCTTCCGGATGCAACCCCGGACATAATGGACTCTATCTCTTCGAGCGGCACGTCCGTGCACAGCTCAAAGTAGTCGCGCATTAGACTGTCCGGGATAGACATAAGCTTGCCGAACATATCCCTGGGCGGCTCGGTTACGCCGACGTAATTCCCCAGCGACTTCGACATTTTCTGCACGCCGTCCAGCCCGACCAGAATCGGCATGAAAAGCCCGACCTGTTCTTCCTGGCCATACTGGCTCTGAAGATCGCGGCCCGTCAGAATGTTGAACTTCTGATCGAGCCCGCCCACCTCGACATCCGCCTCAAGCACCACGGAGTCGTAAGCCTGGCACATAGGGTACAGCAGCTCGTGCAAGCCTATAGGTCTGCCCTCGGCGAGTCGGTTGGCAAAATCATCGCGCTCCAGAATGCGGGCGACTGTCAACTTCGCGGCGATCTTGAGCACGTCCTCAAACGTCAGTCCGGCTAACCACTCGCTGTTGAAGACGACCCTGGTCTTGGCCGGGTCGAGTATCATACAGTACTGTTCGTAGTAGGTCTGAGCGTTCTTCTTGATCTCGTCGGCGGTGAGCTGCGGTCTAGTAGCGCTTCGCCCACTGGGGTCGCCGATCGAAGCGGTAAAATCGCCTATGATGATGATGACCTCGTGCCCGAAGTCCTGAAACTGCCTCATCTTGCGGAGCACGACCGCGTTCCCGATGTGAATGTCGGGGGCAGTTGGATCGAGACCGAGTTTGATCTTGAGCGGTTTTCCGGTCTGCTGAGACTTCCTCAGTTTGGCCTTCAGGCCTTCTTCCGGTACAATTTCGAGGGTACCGCGCTTGATGGCGGCGAACTGTTCGTCAATGGTCACCTGGCTACTCCCGTAAGAGTTCTTCATTATCCTAACATGCCACACCCCAGCCGTCAACGCGCGGGCCTCAGGCGTATTAGCAGAGTCTTGCGGAACACGGCCAGGACCCCGCCATCCTGAACCCGATGCGGGATCCATCTTTTTGGCGGCCGGATGCTGCGGGAACGGCTGCGTTGACCGTCGTGCCGTGTGCGCATGGGCCTGAGTTCCCACGGCACGCCTCGGCACTAGCTGATTGTCCGGGGCAACAAGCCCGGACGATTAAACCCGAGGAGCGTCGAATCGCCGAAAGCGCCGAAGTTGTGTTCTGTCGGAGCGACCTCGGTGAGGGAAGGCATCTTTTCGTCGCGCCTTAGGCGGAAACATCGTGGTCGGCGAAAGGAATCAATTCCCTCGTCGAGTCAGTAATCGTCGGGTGAGGTTGCGGACGTTCTCGCCGATCAACTTAGCCGGGC
>JBMFPI010000258.1:0-5401 GCA_049969195.1 Armatimonadota bacterium | reverse complement strand
AGACAAGCGGTAGCGCAGGCACAGTCGGAGTTAGGCCCAATCGACATACTGGTGAACAACGCCGGCGTGATAGCGCTTAAGAGGATCGTAGACACGCCGACCCAGGTGTGGGACGAACTGATGGACACCAATGCGCGCGGCGCGTTCCTGACCTGCCGTGAAGTGCTCCCCGGGATGATAGAGCGCAGGAAAGGCCGCATCATAAACATAGGCTCTACTGCGGGGCGACGCGGATACGACGAGCAGGGCGCCTACTGCGCCTCGAAACACGCACTGGCCGGGCTTTCCAAGGTTCTCGCGATAGAGACTCAGCAATACGGCATCCGCGTGCATCTGCTCAGCCCCGGAGGGGTGCTAACCGGCCTTTCCAGCGAACTGCGTGCCTCGCGCGGCGAGCCCGAAAATTCCCCCGACTGGATGACCCCCGAGGAAATAGCACAGGCAGCAATATACCTGTGCACCCAGGACGGCGCCGCAACGACCGACGAACTGATACTTCGGCGCTTTGCCTCTGAACCCTGGAGATAGAATTGACTGACGGGCCGTCGGCCTACTGTGCCGGCGGGCCCGTCAGCTATCAACGGAGTTCTTCCGCCGTACCTCCGACTCTTGCGATAGAGCGTTTTCGGCGAGTCTGCCGCTCAGTCAAGAAGCGTCGAATCGCCGAAAACGCCGGAGTTGCGTTCTATTGCAAAGACCTCGTGCCCCTGACTGCGGAGACACTTTTGCTGCCGGTCGGCTATTGCATCTTTCGGTTGTGTGTCTTGGAGGTCCAAACAATATAGGGCTTGTCCACATAAGGCGGATTGCCGGTAGGCCGGAACTTCTCGAGCAGTCCCCAGCTCGACCAGTGCTGGCCGAGGGCCATCGGATTGCTCGGGGTCAGCCAGCGGTCCTGAAGCATCATGTAAACCCGCGTTTTCAAACCCAGGTTTGCGCCGTCGTCGAGTGCCGAATAGGCGTTGTATTTCTCGATTACCTTTCCTGACACCTTGAACAGCACGTCGTACAACCGCTCTTCCGCATTGTCCTTGAGCGGGTTCGCGACCGGGTCGTGCTTATCCGCGGGCTGTCCCCTCAGGTCGATCAGGGTATCAAGGCCTTTCAACTGGTCGATGGCGTCCTGAGTGGTATAGACGAATCTCGGTCCCGGATCGTCCGGCGCCGGCTCGAAATTGTAGGTGACGTCCACAATGTCGGGATTCTCCGGAGTGCCGTAATTGACTGCGAACTCGAACCAGTCCATTTGGCCGCGGAACCCCCGGGACTCCGGATACCAGGTCTTGTAGCTGCACTCATCCGGCCGAAGCAGACGAATGAACCTGGCACCGACCCAGAAATTGAGGCACTTACCGGTTCCTGTGCAGGCCGGCAGCCCCGGCGGGTCGGTGATCTCGGCCTCAGGATAGTCAGTGTAGCCGGGGCTTTTCCACTGCCCCGCGGCGGGATTGTAACTGTTGGACGTGGCCACCAGGGTGTAATCCGCGAGCGCGGGCAGTGTGGCGGTGCCGTTCAGAACCTCGCTCCAGCTATTGTATTGGCCGGGACAATGGTACTCTCGGTCGGGCTCCACGCTTGCATCGCGCGCACCGCCGGTCAAGAACCACATGCCTCCCGAGCCTGAGGAGCTTGCCCCGACGGGGTTCATGCAGTTGTACTGCTCCCAGACGCTCAAGCGACCGTCGGACGCGTCGTCACCGATGGTCGAGTGCTGTCCCCAGGGCCTGAACCATAACTGCTTCCTGCCCAGCGGACCCTCGATCGTCAGCGTAAGCATAATCGGGAACCGCGGATTGCGCCACGCATTCTTCCAACTGTCCCAACCGGAATCAGCCGTGCCCGGCGTCAGCCACGTCGGGATGCCAGAGACCAGCGCATAATACTTCATCTTCGTGATCTGTCTGAGCTTCACGCCCGCAAGGGGCCGCCCGCCATGCTGATCCGTGCCGAGCCAGACGCTCGATCCGGTAACGCCCGAACTGCCGCCCAGGCCGTAGGACCTGTCGCACGATGCATAGAAGGCACCTCGTCCGAAATCCTGCTTGACAGTCGGCGGCTGGACAATCTGCCACCTGGGGAAAAGCGCGCCATCGGCGTTGTAGAGATTGTAGGCCTTAAATGGCTCGTAGGGCGTCTCACAGACAGACGGCCCACTCGCCATAATCTTGCCTACACCCATCTTGTTCGTCACGATGCTCCAGCCGTGTGAGAGTTCCCACTCCGCGGGCTCGACGCCGTCGGGTGTGATCTTCGTCCCCGGGTAGATCGTGACTACCACCGCCTTTACAGGACTTGCCGCAACGACCGCGAGCACACACAGTATGCCGACAACCGTCGCGCCTCTTCGTCTCATGAACGTCAACACATTTCACTCCTTTCCGGCCTTCTTGCCACCGTGCGCAGCAGACAGACACGGCTGTGCCCCCAGCCGCCTCAGCCGCCGCACCCTCATTCTGATGGGGGGCGGTCTTCCGGGAATATCATCCCGAGCGCAGCGAAGACTGTCCGCGCAGAGCCATTATTATCCGCTCTGCTCAGAATGACTCGCCCCAGCCATTGAACCCTTTACTCATTGTGCCCTACGTTAAGCCCGTTGTCAATGGGTAGGACCATCCTATTCTCCTACATCTTTCACGCTTGCGATAGGTAGGTTTTGGCGTGATTCACCCGCCCGCTTCAGTTCAAAAGCGTCGAATTCCGAAAGCGTCGGGTTTGCATTCTGTCGAAGCAATCTCAATTGCTTTGCGTGGAAGGTTCAAACCGTTGGTCTGCAGAAGCGTTAGATCAAACAAAGAACGACAGACTTGGTTGCCGCATCGGAGGACTACAATGCCCGCCAAAGCACCGATCATCGCCAGCGAAAAAATCAGGCTTAGGCCAGTCCCGGTTGACGCCGTCAAGATGCGCGAGGGATTCTGGAAGGCCAGGATGGACCTAAATCACAACCGGGGATTGCCAACCCTACTGGCCCACCTCGAGGACCACGGCATCCTGGACAATTTCAGACTTGTTTCGGGACGCAAGAAAGGTGAGCGGCGCGGGCCGTGTTTTACCGACTCGGACGTCTACAAGTGGATGGAAGGCGCAGCGTGGGATCTGGCAACATATGACGATCCCAGGGCAAGGGTAGAGCTGGAGCGCGTGGTGGACGAGGTCGTCGCCGCCCAGCAGCCTGACGGTTATCTCAACACATTCTTCCAGGGCGACCGTGCGAACCAAAGGTTCCGCAACCTGGACCACGAGCACGAACTCTACGCCGCCGGGCATTTGTTCCAAGCTGCCATTGCACACTATCGAGTCACCGGCAGCGATAAGCTCCTAAACGCCGCAGTCCGATACGCGGACTACCTGGTTTCCGTTTTCGGCCCGGGCAAGCGAGAGTACGCGGACGGCCACCCTGAGATCGAAATGGCCCTGGTGGAACTCTATCGGACCACAGGAAAGAAGGACTATTTGGACCTCGCCGGCTATTTTCTCTCATTCTTCGGCTTTCCCGGCAGTAGCGATATCGCCGAGATGAACGCGGGCGGGAAGATGACCTGGATGCGCCACGCGGTACGCGCGCTTTACCTTTCATGCGGCGGAGCCGACTACTTCGCGGAGACAGGGGACAAAGTCTACGGCGAGACTTTGGAGCGGCTGTGGCGCGACCTTACGTCCGGTAAAATGTACGTAACTGGAGGCGTCGGGTCACGCTATCTGCGCGAAGCAATCGGTGAGGCGTACGAACTCCCCAATGAGCGCGCGTACGCCGAGACGTGTGCAGCTATCGCCAACGTGATGTTCAATTATCGTCTGCTTCATATCTTTGGCGAGGCAAGATTCGCCGACGAAATGGAGCGCGCGCTCTACAACGGCGTCATTTCCGGTGCAGGGCTGGATGGCAAGACCTACTTCTACGTGAACCCGCTCGCCTGCTTCCGAGATTATCAGCGCCAGGAATGGTTCGGAACTACGTGCTGCCCGACCAACATGGTCCGAACTCTGGCCTCCATTCCCGGCTACCTCTACTCCGTCGGCGAAGGAGAGGTTCGAGTGAACCTTTATGCGAGCTCTCGAGTTGAGCACGAGACGCCTGACGGCATCCACTTTGCGCTCGATGTTCGCACGGATTATCCCTGGGACGGCAATGTTGAGATGCAATTGCATGTTGAGAGGCCGGCGGAACTCGGTCTCGCCCTGAGGATCCCATGGTGGTGCCGGAGCGCAGCCGCGGCAGTGAACGGGCAGGAGATCGCCGACGCATACGAACCCGGCAGCTACGCGGTGATCAAGCGGCGATGGCACCCCGGTGATACGGTGCAGCTCAATATAGGAATGCCCGTGATGCTCATCGAGGCCGACCCTCGGGTGCGGGAGGATATGTGCTCTGTGGTAGTGCAGCGCGGCCCTGTTGTCTACTGCGCAGAAAGCATCGACAATCCAGGCATATCAGTCCGCGACCTGGAGCTGGCATCCGATGATTTCCAAACGGCCCGCTCGGAAGTCCTGGGCGGCATCGTGAAAATCGACGGCCGCGGGCTCGTCCCAGACCCCGCGATGCAGCGCGGCCCCCTATACCGCCCGTACGGCTTCAGTCTCAGGATGGACGAGGTTCCAATAACACTGATTCCATACTACGCCTGGGCCAACCGGGGCAACTCGCACATGGCCGTGTGGCTGCCCTATCGGAAGCACAACTGAACAGTGGAGTTCTCGAAAGAGATTTCGGTTCTGGAATATGAGTGCACACGTAGAAGAGCCGCCGATCGGCGGCTCTTTCTTATCCTGGCAACGACCTATTTTCCCGGGGCCTAACGCCCAAGTATCGTCGGCCCTGGCGGGCTTAACTACCGTGTTCGGAATGGGAACGGGTGGACCCCCGCCGGTAAGGTCACCAGGAAAAATCTCTGTTGTCAGCGATCAGCCCATTGCAACGAATACGGGCCATCCTGGCTGCCAGTTACTGAAGGCTGACCGCTCCGTTCGTTGACAAATGCACAGGGATGAGAGTGCAACATGCCTTGCCCCTGAGAATGATTGCATTATTGGTCAAGCCCTCGGCCTATTAGTACTGCTCGGCTCAACACATTGCTGTGCTTCCACCCGCAGCCTATCAACCCGGTAGTCTTCCGGGGGCCTTACCGGCTTCACGCCGTGAGAGACCTAATCTTCGGGCCGGCTTCCCACTTAGATGCTTTCAGCGGTTATCCGTTCCGGACATAGCTACTCGGCACCTGCCGCTGGCGCGACAACCGATACACCAGAGGTCCGTCCACCCCGGTCCTCTCGTACTAGAGGCAGCTCCCGTCAAGTCTCTTACGCCCGCATCGGATAGGGACCGAACTGTCTCACGACGTTCTGAACCCAGCTCGCGTACCGCTTTAATGGGCGAACAGCCCAACCCTTGGGACCGAATCCA
>JBMFPI010000257.1:0-5406 GCA_049969195.1 Armatimonadota bacterium | reverse complement strand
AGAAACAGGACCTGCTTGAGACACGCGGTATTAGGGCGCGGCTTATGAAGCTGCTCTCGATTCTGATGCGAGAAGTGGACGTGCTCGAACTCGGAAGCAAGATCCAATCGCAGGTCCATTCCGAGATGGGTAAGACTCAGCGCGAGTATTATCTGCGCGAGCAATTGAAGGCTATTCAGCGCGAGCTGGGCGAGACTGATGAACGCACGGCCGAGGTCGAGCAGCTTCGGGCCAGGATCGCCGAGGCACATATGCCCGAAGAGGCCGAAAAGGAAGCCTTGCGCGAGCTGGACAGACTCACGCATATGTCCGCGGCAGCCCCTGAGTACACCGTCGCGCGCACCTACATCGACTGGCTTGTGAGCCTGCCCTGGAATGTCTACACCGAGGACAACTTGGACATCCCTCGTGTCCACCGCACGCTCGACGAGGACCACTACGGCCTGGAAAAGGTCAAGGACAGGATTCTCGAGTACCTCTCCGTCCGCAAGTTCAAGCAGGCCGGTGAGATCAGACATCCGATTCTGTGCTTCGTCGGCCCGCCGGGGGTCGGCAAGACATCTCTCGGAAGGTCGATTGCGCGCGCCCTTGGGCGCAAGTTTGTGAGAATGAGTCTGGGCGGTATTCGTGATGAGGCCGAGATCCGCGGTCACCGCCGCACATACATCGGGGCGCTCCCGGGCCAGATCATACAGGGCATAAAGCGCGCCGGGTCGCACAACCCCGTATTTATGCTCGACGAGATTGACAAGGTCGGTGCGGACTTTCGGGGAGATCCGTCGTCGGCGCTCCTGGAAGTGCTCGACCCGGAGCAGAACTCCACTTTTCGGGACCACTACCTAGAGGTCACGTTCGACCTTTCGAAAGTTCTCTTCATCACCACAGCGAACGTGCTCGACACCGTGCTGCCTCCTCTCAGGGACCGTATGGAAGTTCTTGAGATCGCGGGCTACACCGAGGAGGAAAAGCTGGAGATTGCTAGGCGCCATCTGATCCCGAAGCAGCTTGACGAGCACGGCCTTAAGAAGGGCGAGCACATCACGTTTACTAAGAGGGGAATCCTGGAGATCATCCGCGGCTACACACGAGAGGCGGGCGTGCGCAACCTCGAAAGGCAGATCGCCTCGATCTGTCGGAAAACGGCCCGCGCGTTCGCCGAGGGGCGCACGGAGCCGATAAGAGTAGACGTGAAGCTTGTTCGAGAGTTCCTCGGCGTGCCCCGCTACACGTTTGAGGAACTTGCCGATCGTACAAACGAGCCGGGGGTAGCCGTCGGCTTGGCCTGGACGCCAACGGGCGGCGATGTGCTGTTTGTTGAGGCTACCAGGATGCGAGGAGGCAAGCAGCTCGTCATCACGGGCCAGTTGGGCGACGTGATGAAAGAGTCTGCACACGCCGCTCTGAGCTACATTCGCGCGCACGCGAAAGATCTGGGCATACCCGAGGATTTCTTCGCCAAATCCGACATTCACCTCCACGTTCCTGCCGGCGCGATCCCGAAGGACGGACCCTCGGCGGGTGTCACGATGGTCACCGCGCTAGCGTCGTTGCTGACAGGCCGCAGAGTGAAGTCCAGGACGGCCATGACAGGAGAGATCACGCTGCGCGGCAAGGTCCTGCCCGTCGGCGGGATCAAGGAAAAGATCCTGGCCGGACGACGCGCCGGCGTCGAGACCGTCATCGTTCCGAGGGAGAATCGCAAGGATGTAGAAGAGGATGTCCCCGAGGACATCCGCCAGAAGATGCGGATCGAATATGTCGATTCGGTCGATCAGGTGCTGTCACTGGCCCTGGAGCCTGACGGTCGCAAGCGCGCCAAGATCTCAACCGCCGGTTGATGGCGCTACCTGTGTAATGTCGTTGCGATAACGCGCGCACGCGAACCCGGCGTTTTCGGCGATTTGACGCTCCTCAGGCAAGCGGGAGAATCGCCGAAAACGCGCCTTCCGGAAAAAACAGCCTGAAAAGAATCCCGACTCCGGCCTGAAATGCGTTCACAAGCCGGGTTCGCAGACTTGCTGAGCCTGTGACTTGCCGCGAACGGCGCCATCTATTTGCGGCCGGTCATGGTGATATTGAGCTATCGGGCCGACCCCTGGGGTTACTGGTTGCTCCGTGCCCTCTCCAGCAGATCGATTACCTCAGCATCCGAGACCTGTCTGAAGTCCCGGTACCAATAGCCCACGGCCATAAACGGGGTGGGAGTCCTAAGGCAGACGAGTTCGTCCACGAACGGCCGAAGCATCTCCACAGAGTCGGGCGGTCCAACAGGAACGGCCAGAACTACTCGCGCGGCGCCCAGCTTGCGCAGCACAACGGCCGCGGCGCGCGTGGTATAGCCTGTGGCTATTCCATCGTCTACCAGGATTACGTTGCGCCCCGAAAGGTTCGGCGGCTCCGTGGTGCCCCGATAGGCCTGAAGCCGACGGTTGACTTCAGCAAGCTGGATCTGAACTTGGCGTTCGATGTAGTCTTCGCTGACGCCCAGGAATCTCACCGAGTACTCGTCGATAATGCACTCGTGGTCTCCCCAGCTCGCCACGGCGCCTATCGCAAGTTCCTCCTGGTCGGGCGCGGGTATCTTGCGCGGTACGATTACGTCAAGCTCGAGCCCGAGTGCCGAAGCCACCTCGTAGCCTACCACTACGCCGCCGCGCGGGATCGCGAGGACTATTGAATCGGTTCCCTTGAGATGGGCTAGCGCCTGAGCCAGTTCAGCCCCTGCCTGCTGTCGATTGTCGAACGGCAGAAAAGTCGCGTCCATGCGATGGATGGTTAACCTGTCTGTCCCAAATGGTAACGGCGCCCGCCCGAGCCGGCGTCATCTGCTCTTATTATTTAGGTTGTTGCGATAGAACGCAAACCAGGCGTTTTCGATGATCTGAGGCTTCTCAACTGAGCGAAAGAACCGCCGAGAATGCGCCCATCGCGACAGCCACTATTATCGGCATAGAACTAGACGCCTGCGGCGAACCACGCGCCGCAGCGCTCAGGCACCAACCGCTTGTTCGCCGAACAGAAGTCTGGTCCCTTCACCAGACGGGGTGCCGTTGTTTTCCGATCTGGGCTGAATGAGCTGTCTGAGGTAGCATTCGTATCGTTCGGGCGACGACGCCAGTTCCGAGTCAACTGTCCGCGACGCGCTGACGGTCCCGCACACCGGGCAGTAGTAGAACTTCATGCGAGGAACGCCGACAGGGATCTTGCCGAACTCTCTGCACTGGGGATTTTCGCAGCTAACAACGTTGACGAACGTGACCAGCATGTCCGACCAACTCCTTACATGCGTGTTGTGCCCTGCCCGACAAACTACCAGTACTGCGTTGTTTACCAGTTTTCAGAAAACACCTCCGATACAACGGCGGACAATACGCCCCCGGGACATGCGTCCGGGGTGTGCCGTCTCAGACGGTCAACTGGAAAATCGCCGAAAACGCGCCTGTCGCAACAGTCTCAGGATAAAGAAGACAGTTGGGTTCCGCGGGAATAATGTCATGCTGGACTTGTTTCAGCGTCCAGGCGATGCAGGGATTGATCCTAAATCAAGTTCAGGATGACAGGGGGTCGTGGGCGTTTGCGTCCCTGAGACTGAACTGATATCTGATGCCAAGGGGTATTGACAGCCGCCTGCCGCGCCAATATAATGTAGGTGACACGAGAACCATTACCCTGCAGCGGTAACCGCAAATCATGGCGGTGAGCCGGTCTGTTCCGTTTCGAGAAGAGACGGAAGGGATCAATGGCCCCTACAGGGTACGCGGGCGTGGCGTTCGCCTCGAGGCTTCGGGATCTCGACGACGAGCAGGTAGTCGAGTTTGCCCGGGCCGCACACGGTTGGGCGACGGATTGTCTGCTCAGGAGTCCCGAGGTTTGCTCGAGAATAAGGCCGTGTCCTACTTCCTGGCCGGCGCTGAGCTCGAGGACGCCGTTGGGGAAGGGATGATCGGCCTGTTCAAGGCGATTCGGGATTTCCGCGCGGACAAACTTGCCCATCTTCGCTCATTTGCGGAGTTGTGTGTCACTCGGCAGATGATAACGGCGGTGAAGTCGGTGTCCTGACAGAAGCACGCGATACTCAGCAACTGAGTGCCATTGCAAGGCAGCGTGGATCAGCTGGACGGCGGCAGCGTAGGGGATACGATATCTGATCCGCACACCGCTGACCCGGAGCGAATAATCGTCGAGCAAGGGTTGCTGCCAGGCTTTCGGAAAGAAACTGAAAGCGCAAAAGCGCTGTTTCGGGTGCCGCGAGGCATCCCTGGTAACAACCGAGGGACGATTGGCCCGGGCATAATGAGGTGCACAGGCCGACGTAGCTCAATTGGCAGAGCAGGGGTTTTGTAAACCTCAGGTTGCGGGTTCGAGTCCCATCGTCGGCTCCAATAAGGTGTTTCACGGGGACAAAGCAGCTCCGAATGCTCTCGTGTGGCAGAGGGCTGACGCGGATGTCCCCTGTCGTGGGGAGATGCCCGAGTGGTTAAAGGGGGCAGACTGTAAATCTGTTGCCGATGGCTACGTTGGTTCGAATCCAACTCTCCCCACCATCCCGGCCTGATGGTCCGAGGGCTTGTGCCCCGGGCCATCAGGCCAAAACTTGGCATGCCCACGTGGCGCAGGGGTAGCGCACCTCTTTGGTAAAGAGGAGGTCACGGGTCCGAATCCCGTCGTGGGCTCCACACAGAACCTCCTGTGCGGAATCGGCCGATTCGGCACGGATGTGATCGGTGCTGTGGCCGGTCGTGCGACAGAGTCTAGCCTCGCGCGGATCGTGTTGCACCGAACGCGATTATGCATCTCCCAAAAGAGGATGCAGGTTCTGAAACGGGTTCTACCCTGCTCCGGGAACGGCTGGGCGCAGGCTTCGGGCGGGGCGGATGGACCTGGGTTTTCCGAGCGAGCCATCGCGCTGCGCGAATTGAAAACAGTGCGCCCTCACCGGGCGGTTCGACCCGGTTCATTCCCGCGGCGTGAAATAGGAGCCGTTCGGTTCTGCAGGAATCAAGTCGTGCTGAACTTGTTTGGGCATCCACCCGCTGAAGAGATGGATCCTGAATCGAGTTCGGGATGACGGGGTCTCCCATCGTTTGCGCCTGCAGGACTGAACTGATACCCTGCGTGGAGGTTTTTGCAATAGAACGCAGGCCCGATGTTTTCGGTGATTCGACGCTCCTCAACTAAGCGGGAGAATCGCCGAAAACGCGCCTATCGCAACAGCCCGGCGCGGCAGGGCACTTTCGTTGCGCGCAGGAAATTGGTATACTAATTAGTCTGTAGGCTTCCCTTGCCGGGCACCGGAATCGGGAAGCGTTGACTTCAGGAGGCGATTTACATGGCTAAGCAGCGGTTTGAGCGAACGAAGCCGCACGTAAACATTGGGACGATAGGTCATGTTGACCATGGGAAGAC
>JBMFPI010000256.1:2312-5420 GCA_049969195.1 Armatimonadota bacterium | reverse complement strand
ACGTAGGGCGGCGAAGCGCTGGACGCTATGATTTCCGGAGCGCCGTCGCGGTCGATGTCTCCGATGGAGGCCGACCCGGCGGTCGGACCTGCCATTTGTTGCGGCCACCCTGGAAGGCTGGTGCCGTCGCCGTTCCACACGTATACGTATTGCCCGGCGGCGACTACAATCTCGAGCATAGCGTCTTCGTCCAGGTTGGCAAGCGCAGGCGATGCGGTATTAGCGGTGGGCATTCCTGAGCTGGGCATCGCAACGTCCTTCGGCCAGCCGGGCACCGGTGTGCCGTCTGGGTTCCATACGTAGACCTTGTTGTCCGTTCCGCAGACAACGATCTGCTGCCCGGCGCCGCAGACATTACCTACCGCGGCGGACGAACCCTCGAATCCGTTGGAACCGATCTCTCTCGGCCACCCGGCAACAAATCGGGGATTGGTCCACTCGGAGCCTCCGGCCCACGCGGTGCTCTCGTTAAAGGTCGCGTTTACAGCCGTAACGCGATACTCACACGGCTTACCCGACGGCAGGCCCGAATCGTGGAAGAGTGTCGCGGTTGAGATAAGCTCGTCGTCGATTCTGGAGAACTCCGCCTCGCCCGGCAGTCTGCGATACACGTGATATCCGATCGCGTCAGGGTGCTTGTTCCAAGTCAGGTCCATGCACATCTGGCCGGGGATCAGCCTCAGTCCGTCTGGCGCTCCGATCGGTTTGAAATCGAAGTCTTCCGTCCACGTATGGCCCAGGTCATCCCACATAGTCAGCCTGACCTGGTCTCCGGGGACGTACTCGTAAGCGGTTCGCACCTCGAAGAAGCTGAACGGGCAGTTCCACTGCTCGGTACGCGCCTCCAGGTGGTGGAAATGCACCAGCGGTTGCAGGACGGTGATATTGGGGCTGAGTGATTCCAGTTGTGCCATCACGAAGAACGCGAACCCGCTGCCCGCGTTGCGAACGAGAATCGGCACGCGGGCCGTTTCGTTGGACTCCAGGACGCCGTTTTTGTTGCCGACGATGCTGTCGTCTACTCTATGCCCCACGTGCCGGAGGTTCGGCGAGTGCACGGTAATCTCGAATTGATCGGACCACTGCAGCAGGTCTCCGGACGATTCCTGTGCGGTTATCTCCAGCCCGAAGGTGAGGACAGTGCCGTCGGGAGTTTCCGGAGCTATGACTACGTCGAAGTCCTCGGTGCTCCAGGCCTGTTCTCCCGCCGGAATATCGGGCCAGTCTTCTTCAGCGTCTGTTATCGTCACGAAAGGCGACCCACAGGTGAGCGTTGCGTGCACCGAAGCTGCGGTCGATAGTCCGCCGTTTCTAAGTGCGACAGGCAGTTCGATGGTTTCTCCAGCGTCCGCAATTCCATTACCGTTACCGATGCTCTCGCCCTGCTGGTCATCGTCGATCGTGTGGGCTGCGTAGGAGAGCACCGGCTCCGTGGTCGCGATTACAGGCAGAACTTCGACAGCGGGGACGTAGTTCTTTTTCGACGCGGCGATGTCGATATTCCCTGCGGTCTCCGGCGACAGGTGAACGGTAGCCTGTCCTTGCTGGTTTGTTATGGCGCTCACGTAGACCTCGTCGCCTTTCGAAAACGTCACCAGCGCGCCTTCCACAGGGGGCCACGGCGGCATCCCAGTCATCTCCAAGACGTAAGCCGTGAGGTCGGTCGGCCGGGTAGTGATGTTCTCCGGCACCGCAATTATCATCTGGTGTGGCGTGGCGGTCCATACCGGCAGCTCAGGGTCGCCAAGCAGGTTCATGCTCCGGCGCTCGAACGATCCGCCGTATAGAACCGACGCGAATGCGGCTCCCAGATGGTACAGGTCGTCCCAAAAGAGCGACTGAAAGAACTTGTGAGACTGATAGTACTGACTGGCATACCCAACCCTGGTGTTTCCGATGTACCCGAGACCTCCGCCTGCTGGGTTATTGATGAAGTGTTCGGAGATCGAGTCCATATCGAACGCGTTCGGGCTGCATCCCAGGCTGAAAAGAATCGACTGCCGCTTCGAGTTCGTGAGCGAGTCGATGTCTCGCCTGGTCATCAGCCGCTCCCACCAGTCGTTGTGGTCCAAACCGGTGCCCATTGCATAAGGGCCCGAATGGTCCGCATGGTTGATCAGGTGGAAACCCTGACTCATGCGGTTTACCGCCGAGGTGCGCGACAGCCATTCGTTTCCTCCCGGCTCAGTCGGCGCATACAGCTTCCAGATGTCCCAATCCGATGGAAGATAGTTGGACGCAATGTAGTTGTTACAGCTCTGTCCCCAAGTCCAGCCGTAGATGGTGGCGCCCATCAGCAGCGCGCTAGTCGGATAGCGCGGCCAGACCGGCGTTGTTTCGGGGATAAGCCGCTCATAGTTGAGCACTTTGTCAACAAACAGCTTCACCTCGGCGTAGTTGTCAACAGGCGCGCGGCCCAGGAAGACGTCTGCGGTTTCGTCGCATTGGTCCCCCAATTCGCCGAACTGGGCGTTGCCGTTGGCGTTCCAGTTTCCGTCCAGGCCGGCGTAGTACAGATCCGTGGGTCCCCAATCCCCTGGGTTGTGCGCCTTGCGATCGGGGATTACGTTGGTGTCGCCTCCGAGCAGCACAAAGACCGTGCCCCAGTTTGTGTACGCGTGTTTGATGAAGTTCCTTATGCGCTCCGCGAGGTCAACGCCGCTGAAGTTGGCTGCGATCCAGTCGGTGCTGAAAAGCTTCGTGACTACGCCGCGCCTGGTTTTCCAGTCGGCCAGTCGGTTCCATTCATCAGCCACAGCGTCCGGCGGTGCGCAATTGCTGATGATGACCATATCGACGGTCTGATCTCCGCGCGGCGGGTCGATGTACGACCCGAGCAGCTCCGGATTCACCACCAGGCCCGCGATATACGACCTCATCGCCTCTGAGGCCAGGGCGCTTCTCCTGGCCACGGGTAGCCTTTCCTGCGCGCCAGGCGTGTAGTTTACTGTGATCTCGATGTCAGTGTAGAGGGTCACGCTACCGGACGCGCCGTTATAGTCGACGGGGTATACTACCACCTCGACCACGCTGAAGTTGCCGATGTGGTCCCAGTCCCGGCGCCAGTATATCCGCTCGCCGGGGTACGGGTTGGCCGCGGTGTACGTT
>JBMFPI010000256.1:0-2302 GCA_049969195.1 Armatimonadota bacterium | reverse complement strand
CACGGGATCACGGGGTGATCGATCGAGGTTGGCTCTGGAGGCTGTTTGGGGTAGGGGGATTGCGGCGTTGAGTGTACCTCCTGGCTTCTTGGGGCGGCGCTCAAGGAATCGACCGCTGCACCCGGAGGAAGCAGAATGCGGATGGTTTTTGCCGGCAGCTCCGGCTTGCCTTCGTCGGTGGTTGTTTCATGGCAGTCGGCCAGCGTGATTCTGGAATAGGTTACGCTGTCGCCGCCGGTCTGCGGCTGAAATCCGAGCCCGGCGCTATCGAAATGCAGGTTCACGGTGAGTGGATCCGCGCCTGCACACACCGCGAACCACGCGAGAATTATGGACGCGACGACAAACAAGCTTGCAGTGGTTCTCACTTGACTTCCCTCCTTATTGTGTCATTTCCACTGCTGGATGCAAAGCACGCCTGCCCGCCTGGTCCTCACATCTTTCGGGTTCGATGCCGATTGCTACATGCCGCGTTCTCCTTTCGTGCCGGTCTTTGCGATAGGCACGCTTTCCACGATTTTCCCGATTAGTGCAGGAGCGTCCAACCGCCGAAAACGCTGCGTTTGCGTTCTATCGCAACAAACCGCTTGATAGCTGTCATAACCGTCGGGTCTCGGGAGGCCCCGGCCCCGACACCCCGCCAAACTAGGCCGGGTTCGATAACACCCGACCAAAGCCGCACGCACAACAATGCATTATTAACATGACATGTGGCAATAGTCAAGGGCTCGTGGTATCAATTGAGTCTAGCGAGCGCATACGCCCGAGACCCCGTCATCCTGAACTTGATTCAGGATGAATCACTTCGGCGACTGGGTGCTAAAACAAGTTCAGCCTGATGTGATCCCCGCGGAACTAAACTCTCTTGTGCTCCCGCGAAGGGGTATCAAGGCGTTACGATGGGCGCGTTTTCGACCATTCTCCAGCTCTGTTGAGGAGCGCCGGACCGCCGAAAACACTGGATTTGCCTTCTACCGTAACTACCTCAATGGGTATCGGAGCTATGCCGGGTTAGACGTATTCTTCTTTGTATTTCTCTCGCGAAAGCGTTCGAGGGCTTGGTGGTTGAGAGCCTTGGCGACCAGACGCCACGCCTCATCGGCGCGTTCCCGGGTCATGTCGGGGACGAATCCGAAATCCAGATACATGTTGATCGCCTTCAGGCAGCCGGTGTGAGTTCCCAAACAAGCTCTCTGATGCCACCGGCGGAGCATGCGCATCGCCTGGCATAGCATCGGCTTCGCAAGCTTGCGCCCCTGGAACTCGGGGACTATCGCGACCCAATGTATGCGGCCGTGATCCCGGCCGTGGAAGTCCGGGTCGAGCCATGCGGTGGTCGTGCCGACTACTTCGCCGGATCCGTCGTGCACGAGAAACAGGCAGCGGTTTTCAAACTCGTCCTGCCTGTTCCTGAACTCCTTTTCGAACTGTTCAAGTGCCTTTTCGAGCGTCTGGAAGTTGCCGGCTCTGGTCTGCACCTCGGCCCAAACCTTTTCCTCGCCTCGTCGGAACGTGCGAAAGCGGTACCCGGGCGGGAGCGGGTAGTCCGGCAGATCCTGCAGATTATCGCGTACCATAGAAACGGGTATGTCTTCCATCGCGGGCACTAGACTCCGCAGCAAATCCTCAGATTCATTATTCGACATCCAGAATGGGCTTGCCTTCGAACAGCAGGAGTTCTGAAGACAGTACAGACTCCAGTCTTATCGGCAAGCCGTCGCGCATCAACTGCAGGCCGTCGAGCTCCGGGGTCGCGTCGAGGCTGTCGAAGGTGACGGCGTATCTCCGGGCAGGGTCCAGGCCTCTCGCTCTGAAAACCAACGTGTCCGAATCGCCGATTCCGAGACGCACAATCACAGCCCACCCCTTAGCTCGATCCGGGGAGGCGAACTCGACCGCAAACCATTCACTTGAGGTTACCCCGCCGCGGCCGTGGACCGGCGCGTGGTGATACATTCTGCACGTCGCCAGCAAGGGACGAATAAACGTCTTGTAGATAGTTGCGTACCGCAAGTATCTGCTTCTGCGCTCGGGCGTTAGTTCGGTGAGGGTGGGGGCGACCCCTCCCAGGATAAAAGGCGTGGAAAGAGCGAACGTGCAGCGCAGGTGGGTATCGAGGTGGCCGCATCCGTTAGGCGAATGATTGCCCTCAGCGAAACCGATCACCAGCACCTCCGGCGGCAGGGCAACGGTTTGCCCGCTGTAGACCTGGAGCACGTTGGGCATGGCCAGTCCGTCGGTCAAGTAGTTTTCGTGGAAGCGGCTTGCGGTACCGTAAGCGTCAAACCGCCCCCACCTTGAC
>JBMFPI010000255.1:0-5448 GCA_049969195.1 Armatimonadota bacterium | reverse complement strand
GCCGGCTGGTTCTACGTGGACGACGGCTGCGGCTGCGACGACGGGTCCGGGTGTAGGGGAGTCCGCGTGATCTGCGGTAGCTTCAAAAAACCCGCTTTAGGCTCGTTCGTCGCGGTTACCGGTGTGAGCAGCACCTACTACGACCGCGGCCGCACCTGGCGCGCCCTGGTAGTAACAAGCCCCTCGGATATCACAACCCTATGAGTGCAGAGCGGACCTACGTGTGCCGCGCAGAAGCGATTCTTTCGGGCTAGCTGCCGCGGCGGATTTCCGCGGCTGCCCGGAATGCCGTTAGTCGGCAGGTGGTCCGGCCAGGCTGTTGTGGCAGCGACTTTCCCGCTCGGTTGAGGAACACGAAACCGCCGGGAACGTTTGGTTTTTCTATGCTGCGGGAACGGCTGTGGTGACGAACCTGGCAAGCGTGCACAGCGCTGAGTTGCCGCAGCATATGGCCCTTTACCTCAGCCCTCTCCCAATAGGCAGAGGGTGCTCAGTTCCGCGGGAAGTACGTCATGCTGAACTTGTTTCAGCATCCACCTGAACTTGTTTCGGCGTCCGCGCCGCGCAGGGATGGATCCTGAATCGGGTTGCGGATGACGATCTTCTGGGTGCTCGCGCTTGCAGACCGAACTGATCCCGGTTGCGTCGCTCTTTGTATTGCGGTCGGCAAGTGTGCTAGAATCGAGTTGCCGCGTTGAGACGGGTTGTTGCCACAGACGGCGTCCTCGTCGGCCGCGCCGATTGGCTCAGTAGCGGAAGGCTGCCGAGCACGGCGGGCGGCAGTTCTTACGCGCCGGCAGCCGGTAGATCGGCTGTGGGCAACACCAGCAAACAAGGGCGACGGCTGACGCATTGCCAGGATCGGGGGGCCAAATTGATGGTCGAGGTCGGATCCAACGCTGAGGGCAGCGGGGCGATTTCTCAGGAACGCATATCCGAGCTGCTGGACAGGCTCTGCGTATCACCCGGGTCGAATCTCATAACAGTTCTTCAGGGCGTGCAGGACGAGTTCGGGTACCTGCCGCGCCCGGCGCTCGAGGAAATCAGCGAGCGCACGAAAACGCCGCTGAGTCGGATCTACGGCGTGATTTCGTTCTACGCCCAGTTCTACACCGAGCCGAGGGGTCGGTACACCATCCGCTGCTGCCGCGGAACGGCATGCCACGTCAAAGGATCTAGCGCAGTGCTGAATACGGTCAAGCGCGTGCTCGGCATCGACGAAGGTCAAACGACGCCGGACCTGAAGTTCTACCTGGAGACCGTCGCGTGCCTCGGGACGTGTTTCCTCGCACCGGCGATCATGATCGGCGACCAGTATTACGGCAAACTCAATCCCCAACGTGTCGAGAGCATACTCAAGAGCTACGGAGCCAAGGAATGTCCGGAAAGCTGAAATCGGTCGATGAACTGCGACGCTTGCGCGATGAGCTCGCGGCCGGACCTCAGCCCGATGTCACGATCCGCGTTTGTTCGACAGGCTGTCGGGCGCTGGGCGCGCTGTCTGTGTGCGAGGCGTTCGAGCAGGAGATCAAGAGCCGCGGGCTCGAGAGCCGGGTCCGAGTGGTGCGCACTGGCTGCCACGGGCTGTGCGCCGGGGCGGTCGCGGTTGTCATAGACCCCGGAGACATCTTCTACCAGGGCGTGACGTCGGAAGACGTGCCCGAGATCATCGAGACGACAGTCCTCGCCGGTAAGATCGTAGAGAGACTGTGTGTCGGCTCGGCGCAGCGGCGGAGAGACATCCCCTTCTACGCTCACCAGACCCGGCTAGTGCTCAGGAACTGCGGTCTGATCGATCCAACGAGCGTTCTGGACAGCATTGCCCACGGGGGCTATTCCTCGGCCGCCCGAGTGCTTTCCGGTATACCGCCCGACGAGGTTATCGACGAGGTCATCAGGTCGGGTTTGAGAGGACGCGGCGGAGCCGGGTTTCCTACAGGCCGGAAGTGGCGGATAGCCAGGGATGCTACCGGAAGCCCCAAATACGTGGTTTGCAACGCGGACGAAGGCGACCCCGGCGCGTTCATGGACCGCGCGCTACTTGAGGGTGACCCCCACGTTGTCATCGAGGGGATGATCGTCGGCGCCTATGCGATGGGCGCCTCGCATGGCTTCATCTACGTCCGAGCCGAGTATCCGATTGCGATCGAGCACACCGAGGCGGCCCTAGAACAGGCGCGCGAGCTCGGCCTCTTGGGAGAGAACATACTCGGCAGCGGGTTCGACTTCGATATCGAGATCAGAAAAGGCGCGGGGGCATTCGTGTGCGGGGAGGAGACATCTCTTATTGCCTCTCTCGAAGGTCGCAGGGGGATGCCTCGCCCGCGCCCGCCTTTCCCGGCCAATTCGGGCTACGCCGGCAAGCCGACCAACATCAACAACGTCGAGACCTGGGCGAACGTCCCTCGCATCATCGAGATGGGTGCCCAGAGCTACGCCGCCATCGGCACTGATGGCTCGACGGGGACCAAGATATTTGCGCTGGCCGGCAAGGTGAACAACACTGGGCTCGTCGAGGTTCCGATGGGGGCGACCCTGCGCGAGATCATCTATGACGTCGGCGGAGGAATACCGCGCGGCCGCAAGTTCAAGGCAGCACAAATGGGCGGACCCTCCGGCGGCTGCGTACCCGCTCGATATCTCGACCTACCGATCGACTACGACTCGCTCAAGGACGTAGGCGCGATCATGGGGTCGGGGGGCCTGGTCGTGATGGACGAGGCTACCTGCATGGTTGACATAGCCCGCTTTTTCACCGAGTTCGTACAAAGCGAGTCGTGCGGCAAATGCGTTCCATGCCGAATAGGCACGCGCAGGATGCTTGATATCCTCATCCGGATCACCGAAGGGCGCGGCGAGTTGGAAGATATCGACCGCCTGCAGCGGCTCGGCGAAATGATCAGCCAGGCGTCGCTCTGCGGGTTAGGGCAGACAGCTCCTAACCCCGTTCTGTCGACCATCCGCTACTTCCGCGACGAGTACGAGGCGCACATCGTCGAGAAGCGTTGCCCTGCGAACGCCTGTGAGGCCCTGATCACCACTACGTGCAGCAGCGCTTGCCCCGCCCACGTGAACGTGCCGGAATACGCGGGGCTGATTGCGGCGGGCCGGTTCGGCGAGGCGCTCGATGTGATCCGAAGACGCAATCCGTTCGCGTCGGTCTGCGGCCGCGCGTGCGATCATCCTTGCGAGCTCTTCTGTCGGCGGGGAGATGTGGACGAACCTGTCGCCATCCGGCATCTGAAGCGGTTTGTCACCGACGTCGCCAATGACGCAACTGAGCCACCCAAGTGGTACGGCCCGCGCAGCGGGAAGGTAGCGGTGATCGGGTCGGGTCCTGCGGGGCTCACCGCTGCTTACTTCCTGGCGCTTCTCGGACGCGAAGTCAAGGTGTTCGAGGCCCTTGATGTGGTGGGCGGAGTTCTGGCGGTGGGGATTCCGTCGTATCGCCTGCCGCCGGAGGCTCTGGCTCGCGATATCGAGTTTATCAAGAAAGCCGGGGTCCAGATCGAAACGGGACACAGAATCAACTCCATTGAGGAACTTGCCGGGGAGGGCTACGACGCCGTATTCGTCGCGACCGGTGCCCACAAGAGCCTGCAGCTCGGCATACCGGGAGAGGAAATGGACGGCGTCCACGATGCACTGGCATTCTTGAAGCGCGTCTCGATGGGCGAGCTGACCAGCCTGTCCGGTCGTGTCGCCGTCGTCGGCGGGGGCAACGCCGCGATTGATGCCGCACGAACGGCCGTCAGGCTTGGCGCGGAACCCGTCACGATTCTATATCGGCGCACGCTCGAGGAGATGCCCGCAATCCGCGAGGAGATTGACGAGGCGCTTGCGGAAGGCGTTGAGTTGCACGTGCTCGTGGCCCCGACGGCTCTCGAGGGGGACGGTCGGGTTAAGAGGGTCCGATGCGTCGAGATGGAACTCGGTAAGGCCGATGAAAGCGGCCGCCGCAGGCCCGTGCCGAAGCCCGGCTCCGAAGTCTTGATCGACGCCGACCACGTGATTGTAGCAATCGGCCAGGAGCCTGACCTGAGTTTCCTGCAAAAGGCCGACGGGAGCTTTATGGCGGTTGTCTCTGAGGGTCGCCTGTCCGTCGATCCCGTGACCCTACGCTCCGGGGATGGCCGTATCTTTGGGGGTGGGGACGCCGTAACCGGGCCTTCAACAATTATCGAGGCTGTCGCCGCGGGACAGCGAGCAGCCCAGGCTATCGATGAGCTTCTGGGCGGAAGCGGCGAGCTGCCGCCCGACAGAGGTTTCGCCCCTCGCGTGAAGCCCGACGAGGACGCGGCGGCAGTTGCGCGGCACGGGGCGCCCCACACCCCTCCGGCCGAGCGCATAAGAACGTTTGATGAGGTGGTCGAGGGCTACACAGCGGAAATTGCCTGCAGAGAGGCCCGTCGGTGCCTGCGATGCGACCTGGAAGAGTGAACATGGCGGACGAACAGGTTACCCTCACAATCGACGATATGACCGTTACGGTGCCGAAGGGCACCACCATCTTTGAGGCGGCTCGATCCGTCGGCATCGATATCCCGCACCTGTGCTACGACCCCGAACTGGGTCTGCCGCCGACAAGCTCCTGCCGGCTGTGCCTGGTGGAATTAGACGGCGCGAAGGCGCCGGTGGCGTCGTGCTCACATCCGGTGAGCGAAGGGATGGTGGTGCGAACCGATACCCAACGGTTGCGGGAGATGCGCAGACTCGTGATCGATCTGTTACTCTCCGATCACCCTGCCGACTGTCTGACCTGTGACAGATCGGGCCGGTGCGCTCTTCAGAAATACGCCTACGAAATGGGCGTGAAGGCCCCCGAGTACGCGGGCGAGCCTGTCAAGCCTGTACCCGTGCCGGACGGCCCCGCAATCACCTACGATAGGACAAAGTGCATATTGTGCGGTCGGTGCGTGTCAGTTTGCCAGGACGTGCAGGTCACGGCGGCCATCGACTATATGGGCCGCGGGTACCAAACTCGTCCCGACCTGCCCCCGGGCCTTACACGCGAGGAATCCGTTTGTGTGGAGTGCGGGAATTGCATAGACGTGTGCCCGACCGGCGCGCTGGCGTTTTCGGGCGCTCTCGGAGCCGGCAGAGCTTGGGAGATGCAGCAAACCATTACCACCTGTCCCTATTGTGGAGTTGGGTGCACGATGGTGCTGCACACGCGCGGGAACCGCATCGTGCAGGTGACAGGCGAACCGGGCCTGGGCGTGAATCGCGGACTGTTGTGCGTCAAAGGCCGGTTTGGATTTGATTTCGTCCACCATCCGGATCGGCTGCGCGAGCCGCTCGTCCGTCGGGGCGGAGAACTCGTTTGCGCAAGTTGGGAGGAAGCACTGTCCACGGTTGCCGAGCGTCTCTCCGAAATCAAGAAGAGGTTTGGCCCAGATGCGGTCGGCGGCTTGCTTTCCGCCAGGTGTACCAACGAAGAGAACTACG
>JBMFPI010000254.1:0-5471 GCA_049969195.1 Armatimonadota bacterium | reverse complement strand
CAAGCGTCATGGCGCGCGCCTTCGGCACGCTTACAATGAGCCCGTCCGCCGGCTCCGGCGCGAGCAGTTCCGTCGCCGCAGACGTAGACTTGCAAACGGGCGAGGTCGAATTCGAGATCGCCGGGTTCAAACCGAAGTTTGATCTGTTGTGATTTTCGACGGGGTTCCTGCCGCGTGTTCAATCGCCGCAAGGGTAAGGCCGTTGCGGTAGAACGCAAACAGAGCGTTGGCGACGATTCGACGCTCCTCGGCTAAGCGGGAGAATCGCCGAAAAGGCGCATGTCCCAAAAATCCGGCGCAGTAGGCTCTTGCCGCCGCGGTGCAGAAATCCAGCCTGCGGGCAGGGAAATCAGCCCAGACGAGGCCTCGCTATGAGCAAGAGCACCGAGCTGTTTTTACTCCTCGGGAACGGCCGGGCACAGGCTGGCCTCCCCAAAAGGGCCGCTTGCCGTGTCTAGCGATTGCGATGGGGAAATCGGACCCGGTGTTGCCACGCCGGGTGGTTGAGCGCCGACACACCCGGCCGGATAGAGATATTATTTGCCCCGGGGTTGACAGATGTTTTTTGTGCCATGGGCTTGACAGATAGGAATTTGCATGGTATACATCGTTTTAGAGGTAGGCCGATACGAACAAAGCTGACATGGTCTCTCTGATTGTAGTGGCCGGTGGAGACCTGCAGCCTGCAGTACGGTCCTGCTTCAATGAGCCAACAGACACTGTAGGAGGAGGAAAAAGAGCATGCGAAGACTACTTGTGGCTGCTGCTGTTCTGGGCCTTGCCCTGAGTGGCTCTGCGGCCATGGCGGCCCTGTCCTGGGATTTCAACACCGGGATGCAGGGCTGGACGTGGAACACCACCGGTTCCGGGACGTGGGTTCCCGGACAATACATCGGCCCGGGCGACCCGCCGCCTCTTCTTGTTACCGGCGGTTCGGGTGATGTCTACGGCGTCAGCGGCGGTAACCTGTATGCGCCGGGGGATGCGAACTCCCGAAGCGCGGCCGTTTATGATCTCAGCGGCCTGCTGGTAGGCGGCAAGACCAACAGCTTCTTGGTGCGCGTAGACGTATACATCCCCAACCTGCGCCCCTATGGTGGCTTCCCTTGGGACTATCCGGGCATGACGAACCAGTATAGCGGCCTCTGGATGCTGGCGGCCGGCACGACCTGGGGCACCGGCATTTACGGCAAGCCCCAGAAAGGCAGCCAGGTTTATCAGGATTTCACTGCGGACGACTCCTGGCCGGAGTACCGCAAGGACTGGTATATGGAAGAGTTTAGCGGAGGCTCACCGGTCAGCCCAGACTCGCTTTGGTGGAACAAGTGGATTACCCTCGAGCTGGACTGGAACTACTCCAGCCCTGGGAACGTCATCGCCAGGTACTACCAGCCGTGGGAGGCCTATAACGGCCAGAGCGGGTGGATCACGCTCAGGTCCGGCGCCATCTATCCGAACGCCTGGGGCGCTACCCTTCGCGACTTCAGCCGGATAGTGATCGGCTCCAACGTAAACAGCGCCGGGACCCCGTGGTCGAAGTGCCAGTTCGACAATGTCTACTTCGACTCGCCGGATCTTATCCCCGAGCCGAGCAGCATCGCTGCACTGTTCGCCGGAATGATCGGGTTTGTCGGCATTGTTCGCCGCCGCAAAGCGTAGGTGAAACACAACAAGGGCCCGCAGGCGTCTGCACGGGCCTTGTGAAAATAGACAGTGCAGATATTCGTGGGCCGGCAGCGGCGGTTCTTGCGGCCGGCCCCTCTCATCTCGAGCTTTCTTGGAAGTGAGGTGGAAAAATGAATAGGCTGACGGCAGCAATCAGCGCGGCTGCCTGTATGTTGCTCACCGCAGCGCCCGTGATCGCCGCTTCTTGGACTCACGTAGGCACGTCTGGTTTTGTCGTAGAAACGCCCAGCCAGATACGCGACTACAAGAGGGTTGTGCTCTGCGATATGGTCAAAGATACCGCAGGCAACATCTGGGCCGCTGTGAGCTACAGCAGCGACAACGGCATCACGCCCGAGCCGCGCAGCAGCGGAGTTACCATCTTCAAGCCCGGGTTCGGGTCTAAGATAGATGTAGATATAAAGGCCCTCGGCTACAACGGCTGCATCACCAAGCTGGAACTCGGCGGCGACGGCGCGGTTTATGCGCTCCAGAACTACATCCACCTGGAGTGGAATTGGGAAGTCGTTACCAGCCGAATACTGAGGATGCAGCTCAACCCGGACGATACGGTTACCGTGACCATGATTTACTCGCCCGGAGACGCGGTTCCCTGGCAGACACCCGTAAACAAGCTGGGCGGTATGGCGGCCGGCGGTGACGGCAACATTTACTGGACTCAGAATGCCGTGCCCACCTATTGGCGGGACAAGTTCTTCTGGCGATACGACACCGCGGGCGGTTACGTCGAGCAGGCGGTCCGGGATCCCGGGGTATACGAATGCTCCAGCGAAACTCACAAGCTACTCGATCTGGTTTACGTCGGCAACAACGAGTTCGCGATCGTTGGGCCTTACTACAGCGCAGACTGGCAGTGCAACCGGATCACGTGGACTCAGCCCTGCGTGAACGTCAGCACAAATCATTCTAACCCGACCTGGGGAAGGAAGTGGAACACGGTCAACGCTTACGACCCCATCCGCAAGAAGATGTGGGTCGGCCCGCGCTCGGAAAGGGCGGAGAGGGGTTACTATTACGGCTACGACTTCTTCAACCTGAACCGCAACGCGGGACCCAACACCACGGAGATAATCGACCTGGGCGGTGGCAACAAGGGTATCAAGATCACCATCACAGGCGGCACACAGAAGGGTTTTGAGACTGACTGGCCCGGGGTGCCCAGCGGCATCACGACCTACGCCGCTCGTTTCAGGGTGGACAGCTACTCCGGTGATCAGGAGATAGTCTACTCATACAATAACGCCGGCAAGGCCGTGAACGGCCACCGGTGCCACGTGCACCTGGTCATCAGCGGCGGCAAGTTCTTGCTCAAGGATCTAGACGGAACCGTGCTTGCCGATCTCGGCAACGTGGTCACCGGGGCGTGGAATGAGTTCTATCTGACCGTTGACGGCGACGCCGACAGGTGCAAGTTCATCTGGAACGGCAGCGTCGCATACAACGGGCCCATCACGTACAGCACGGGCGGTGGGTGGGTCGGCTGGAACTTCTTCGGCGGCAACGAGATCGTGGCCACCTACGATTGGCTCGGCATTGGCGCGGGATATATAGCACCCGGCCAGATGCCGACGATGTACCATCGATGGCTCGACGGCTCGTACCACCCGATGACGAACTTCTTCCTGAGCAACATCATGTCGCGCTTCGACGGCAATATGGATAACCCGACCATCTTCGACCAGGACGGCAAGATATCGGGTTCCAAGGTATGGCATGTCAACGGTTACGACGAGGTCGGCTCTCCCGTGCCGGGCGTGAGAAACGGCGGTCCGTACTGGATTCAGGCCATGGAGGTCAACCCATACACCGGCGAGCCGTGGATCGCGATTAACGCTGCGACGAACTACGTCTTCGGGCCGATAGACCACGTGATGACGATCCCGTACGCGATAACGAGCACGAAGCCGACTATGGGCGATGAGGGGGTGCCGGAACCGGGTTCGATTGTCATGAACCTAATGTTCGATCCGGACACCAGCAGGATGTACGCCCTCACATGCAGCCCAACAACAGGCGTCTACAACGTCTACTTCGCGCAACTGGAAGCGCCCGGCCCGATGAGCATCGGCGCGATCAAGAACCATCGCGCGGGCCTGGTGGCGCAAACCGACGTGCCCAAGGTGGTAACTTACGTCGGGTCTACCATCACGCGTGATTTCTTCTACATCGAAGACGCCGACAGAACGGGAGGAATAAAGGTCTTCGCCAACGGCGACTTGCCCAATGTCGGCGATCTCGTGCAGGTCTCCGGCTTGCTGGACACGGTTGACAACGAAGCAGTGATCACTCATGCTACGGTAACCAACACCGGCCAGACAGGTTCGGTGAACCCGGTGGGAACAGCCATCAGGAACGTTGGCGGTTACGCCAAGGGAGCTCAGCCCGCGACGAACCAGGGTGCCGGCCTGAATAACGTCGGAATGCTCGTCCGCATCGCCGGCAAAGTCGCCGAGATCCCGACGGACGACTACTTTGCCAATTACTACTTCCGGCCGTGGTTCACGATAGACGACGGCTCCGGAGCGACTACAACCTATCTCGACTACTACAACGCGCCCGCGACAAAGACAATCCCCGGAATCAAGGTCTTCTTTGATCCGGGCAGCGTCAACGTCAATGTGGGCGACGTTGTCGAGGTTACGGGCGTAGTTGGGATTGACTTCCCCTACGAATACTCGTACGGCGCTACCAACGCCGTTTTCGTGGTGCCCGGACAGAGGATAATCTATCCGAGAACGGCCGACGATATAACGAAGTACGAATAGTAGTCGGCGGTGCCCGCCCGCCTCTGCCTGCAGAGGCGGGCGGGCACGTTTGATTGCTGCGGGCTGGCCGAGAACCGAACCTGCAGCATATTCCGGCTGTTGCGATAGACGATTTTCCGACGATTCTCCCCCTTGGCTAAAAAGCATCGAATCGCCCGAAACGTCAGGTTTGCGTTCTGTCGCAACGAGTTCGTATTCACTAAAAAAAGAGGGCCATCGGTGAGGCACAGAAACGCATTTACGCTCATTGAACTCCTGGTTGTCATCGCTATCATCGCAATACTCGCGGCGATTCTTTTTCCGGTCTTCACTCGTGCAAGAGAAAGCGCACGTATATCTCGCTGCATCTCGAACCTCAGGCAAATCGGTATCGCAATCCAGAACTACGCGGAGAACTACTCGGGTACTTGCCCGGTCGTGGGCAATATCTGGATGGTCAATCACCCAAGCTACACCGGCAGTATCAGGTCTAAAGACAGCCTCGCATCTGCTCTCCAGAAATACGTCAAGAACGTGGACGTCTTCATATGCCCCAGCAGGCCGCACAGGTCGTTGTGGGCGGCGTTGGAAAAGCACTCGGACGGTAGCCCGGCAGTCTGGTCGTTGGACAACGGCAAGTGGCGCTGGACCACTTATACGAGCTGCGCGTGGCTGGTGAAAAAAGGCGACTCGTTTGAGGACACCTACTGGGCGCATCTGCCGCTTTGCATCAGCCAGAGCGGATACCCTACCAGAATGGTCAACCTGGACGCGTTCGATTACAGGTCGCTGCGCTCGACCCTATCTCAGACGATAATAGCGGCCTGCATATCCAGCGGGTGGAAGTTCTGGGCGAACGACCCGCGCTACCCGGATCGTCACGTGCCGGGCAACCACGGCGGCGGTGGAGACAGGGCGCTCGTGCTCTTTGCGGATTGCCACGTGCGGGATGTATCCTGGGACAAGGTCGGCTACTTCTGAGGTTTGGCGGCCTTCCCTATCGCTGGGAGCACGTCGGTTATCATGAGCCGCTGCTTGTAG
>JBMFPI010000253.1:0-5477 GCA_049969195.1 Armatimonadota bacterium | reverse complement strand
TGGTCGTACTCCCGCCGATCCCGACTATGATCCTGTCTACCCCCGACTCCGCCGCCGCGCGGATCAACTCGCCCGTGCCGAACGTGCTGGTGAAGAGGGGGTTGCGTTCCGAATCCGAAAGAAGCGTGAGCCCGGAGGCCGCGGCCATCTCGATTACGGCCGTCTTGCCGTCCCCGCAAACGCCGTAGAACGAATCGATCTCGCGTCCCAGTGGATCGTGTGCCTTGCAGCGTCGAATCTCGCCGCGGGAGGCCCTCACCAGCGCCTCGACCGTGCCCTCGCCGCCGTCGGCTAGAGGCAGGCTGACGAGCTCGACCGCGTCACCGACACCGATCCGCACCCCGCGCGCGATCGCGTCCGCCGCCTCCACTGACGATAGGCTCCCTTTGAACGAATCGGGACAGATGATGATCTTCACGAACGCCGAGCACCTTCTCGCAGAATTAGCGGGGTCGCAAGCCTTCCGGCCCGCTGCCGCGTAGGGCGGGACCTACCGCGGTGCAGCATGTTCCGTGCGCCTATGTACAATACTCGCCCTCGTGTTTGCCTCTACGTCGATCCAGAGGTGGATGATTTCCGAGAGCGCAAGCAGGGTCACGAAGACCACAGTCCTAACGGCAACTACAAAAAGCGCCGGCACAAGCTCCCTATCCTGTCCAACCAAACGGCCCGCCCATTCAGCGACCTCTAACGCGGCAATCACGGTCAGAATGGCTACAGCCCACGCCAGCAACTTGTAATAGAACGAAATCGCTCGCAACGCCGGATACCGCTTTTGCTGTTCCGTATCTCCGGAGTCCTGAGAGGCCTTGACAGCAGAGGCGGGGCCCGACTTCAGCAACTGTTACATTGGAAGTTCGACCTCTCCGCCGGCGGTTACCTTTTCTTTTTGTTGCTCGAACTCCTGAGCGTTTGCCGCGGTGGTACCGTCTTGCCCCGTGCCTCAGTTCCAGCAGACGTTGTACTCATCGTCGACTTCCTCACCCCACTTCTTGCATTTCCACATCGCACCCTCCTGACTTCCGCGCTCGCAGCACGGCGTGTCAGCCCCCGCCCCAACGCCCTGTTACAAGCCGTTGCATTAGGCGGCCTTTCGGCCGGGTTCCCGCGCCTATGGGCCAGTTGCGATTGCGATACACGCGTTCTATCGCAACAATCTCACTTAAGACGTCAGCCGGCCGGTGAGATCACCCGCGGCGAATGGTCCGGGTTCGGCCATCAACTCACGTGCTGCGCTCACCCTGTCCCAGACGTTCCACAGCAGAACCCCGCGCACTTGGCCGTCTTTCAGATAGTAGATGACGCCCTCGCGGAACGGCTCTTTCCAGTCCGCAAAAGTATCCAGCCGGGGGTCGAGCTCCCCGACAGCTTCATATCCCAGATCGAACAGGTCGGAATAGAAGTACGGAAGATAATCGTAAGCCTCGCCCCCTCCCGCCATCGCGCGTCCGGCATAAGCACCCATCGTGAGCGCGTTGTCTTCGTGCTCGACGCGGATCCTCTTTTTGAGAACTGGGTTGTAGAAGTTGGCTACGTCCCCGGCGCAGTAGATGCCAGGCGCGCCCGTGCGACACATATCATCGACCGGGATGCCGTCGTCAACGGTCAGCCCGGCAGACTGCGCCAGACCTACGTTCGGGTCGATGCCGACCCCGGCTACAACACCGTCGGCACTGATCTGCTGCCCGCTGCCGATCCGTATCAGATATTCGGACCCGCGGGGCTCGATCTGGATCACAGTCTCCCCGGCCAGCACCTCTACGCCGCGCTCGCGGTAGTAGCCGTTGAGAAACTCCGCGAGATCGGTGGGGAACATGCGGTCGCTGATCGCGTTCTCGGGGAATATCATCGAGACCCGCTTGCCTATCGTCGCAAGAGCGGCGGCTATCTCCGACCCGATGAACCCCCCGCCGATCACCGCAAACCGGTCGGCGGCCGTGGTGAGTGCCCGCAGCTTGCGGTAGTCGTCAAGAGACCTCAGGTATATGATCTCACCCGTGCCGAAGGGGCGGCGCGGTGTTCCGCCGGTCGCAAGCAGCAGCTTCTCGTAGGCGTACTGCTCACCGTGGTCATCGACGACGCGCTTCGCGGCCGGGTCGAGGCCGACCACCTCGCGCCCCAGATACATCGTAACGCCCTCTTCCTCGGTGTGGAACCATATGCTGTCCTCGGGTTTGCCGGCCCACAGTTTCTTCGAAACATACGGCCTTCTATAGGGCGGATGCGGCTCGGATCCGATCAGGCCGATTTCAGCCCCCGGATCGACTTCGCGGATGCCCTTGACCGCTCCGTGAGCCGCCATTCCACCGCCTACGATCAGATACTTGCAGGTTTTCATCTCCGCCTCCTGGGATTCGATATGTCGGACTGCAGAGCCGGACACAGCACCGGGTTTGCGTTCTATCGCACTTGACTCGCGGCTACCTAGGCGTTGCGTCGGGAAGGCCGCCGTCTACCGGGATGGTCGCGCCGGTGGTCGGCGTCTGGCGGGAGACAAAGAACAGGACCGCATTGGCGACGTGCTCCGGTGTGATGCGAGCCTTGAGCAGGTTGCGGTTCTGATAATATTCCTCCAGCCCCCTTTCATCCAGACCTCGCGCTCTCATGCGTTCCGGGCCGATCTGCTGCCACAGGCCGGATTTCCGATCGCCCTCCCCGAACACCGCGTCCGGCGCGACCATATTCACCCTGACGCCTATAGGAGCTAGCTCTAGGCTGG
Organism: Armatimonadota bacterium; assembly: GCA_049969195.1. Classification (GTDB taxonomy): domain Bacteria; phylum Armatimonadota; class UBA5829; order UBA5829; family UBA5829; genus CALJES01. The sequence continues at coordinate 2,758 of JBMFPI010000253.1, read as the reverse complement.
CGATGCGGGCAAGCTGGTGCGCCGCTGCCTTAGTCGCGGAGTAGGCGCCGAAGGATGCCCCGGGGGAGAAAACGTTCTTCGTCGAGATCAGAACGATGTCGCCGCCCGTTCCCTGCTTCTCGAAGAATTTCCCCATCTCGCGGAACACGAGGAGCGTCCCTTCCACGTTGACTCTCTCCAGGCGCCGGAACTCATCAAGGTCCATATCCTGCAGCCTCGCAACCAGCGGGATCCCCGCGACGTGCACCATTATGTTGATGCCGCCCCACATCGAGCCGATCTGTGCTATCGCGGAGGCGACCGACTCCGGATCGGTCACGTCCATCGGCAGGCCGACTATCTCCGACAGGCAGGCTTCGCCCGCCTGAGAACGGCCTCGCTCCGCCCAGCATACCTGTTCAAGCTCCGCAATGACGCCTTCGAGCCGTTCCCCGGCAAGGTCAGTAGCAGCGACCCTGCAGTTCGACTGCAACAGCTTCCTGCAAATCCCCGCGCCGATAGCCCCTGCTGCGCCGGTCACAACTGCGACCCTGCCGCCCAGATCATACTTGCATGTTGGTTCCGGTCGACTCATGAATGCCTCTCATGCTGACAGTGCTTGCATCATCGCTCTAGCGTTATCCAATGGCGTCTTGCCCTCGAAGACGGCGCTGCCGGTCACGATCAGGTCTGCGCCCGTTGCGGCGACCTCGGATATGTTCTCTCGATTGACCCCTCCGTCAAGCCCGATCAGGATGTCTCTGTCGCCGATCAGCTCGCGCACGGCGGCGACGCGCCCGGCTGTCCCGGGAAGCAGTCTCTGGCCGCCCCAACCGGGGTTGATGCCGAGGAGAACGACCATCTCCACCTGGTCGAGCACCGGCAGAATCGCTTCAACGGGCGTGCCCGGGTTCAGACCGACGCCCCTCACGATCCCCCGTTCCGGGTCGTTTGCGTTTTTCATCGCCCCAAGGGACTGGAACACGCGATGTATGTGAATCGGCTCGCTCTCGATGTGCACCGTGACGATGTCCGCCCCCGACGCAACGTAGTCCTGCAGCTTCAGAAGCGGGTTGGATATCATCAGGTGCACGTCCTTGAGAAGCGGTGTCGTGACCGCTTTGATGATCGGCGGGCCGAGGGTCAGCATTGGGCAGAAGACGCCGTCCATCACGTCGAAATGAATCGCGCCGACGCCGGCTTGTTCGAGCTGCGCGAGTTCGGCCCCCAGTCGCATCAAGTCGGCGCTGACCACTCCGACGCTGATGGTCGGTACCAGGCGTTTGAGGATGTCGAGGCCGGTTGCGGGCATGTTCAGACCTCCCGAAATCGTGGTCATCTCCAGAAAGCGCGGGAAGATCGCGCCTGTCCGCCGGCCGAGCGGGTTATATATACTCCCGGCTATGCGATAGGCGCGTTTTCTACGGATTTCCCGCTTAGTTTAGAAGGTTCCAATCGCCGAAAACGCCGGGTTTGCGTTCCACCGCAACAACCACCTAATCGCTTTTCCTCTCCCGCACCCGGCTATTGATGGGATGCGTCGTTGTAGAACTCGAACGCCTCTTCCGGCTTCACGCCGTCGTGCACGACCATTCTGACGGCCTGAATCATTGCCACGGGGTTCTGGGCCTGGAAGATGTTGCGGCCCATATCGACTCCCGCGGCACCTTCGTTAATGGCATTATAGGCCATTCTGAGCGCGTCCAGCTCCGGCACCTTCTTCCCGCCGGCTATCACAATCGGCACTGGGCACGATGCGGTCACCGTGTCGAAGTCTTTGTCGACGTAGTAGGTCTTCACATAGGTCGCCCCGAGCTCGGCACACACGCGAGTGGCAAGCCGCATATACCGCGCGTCTCGCACAAGGTCCTTACCCACCGCCGTGACTGCCAGTGTCGCTATCCCGTACCGATTGCCCATATCAACAAGGCGCGTCATGTTGTGCACCGACTGCGTCTCGTATTCGCCGCCGACGAACACCTGGACGGCAACGGCAGCAGCGTTGAGTCTGATAGCGTCCTCAATGTCCATCGCGATCTGCTCGTTGGACAGCTCCTTCAACACGGTCGGCCCGCCACTGGCACGCAGCACGATTCCGCGGGTGAAGGTAGGCGGAATCACCGAGCGCAGGATGCCGCGGGTGAGCATCAGCGTGTCGGCATAGGGAATCAGCGGAAGAATGTTCACATCGACCCTCTCCAGGCCTGTGGTAGGACCCTGGAAGTAGCCGTGGTCGATTGCGAGCATGACGGTCCTGCCAGAGCGCGGATCGAATATCTGCGACAGGCGATTCTTCATCCCCCAGTCCAGGTTGTTCGAGCCCTTCAGGAAGAACAACTCGCTGGTCTGGGGCACATCCAGATAGAAGTTCTTTTCTTCCTTTGCGTTGGCTTCAGCGTCGGGCATGGCATGCTCCTTATAGGGATGTTTGAGCACTTCAAACTCTAGCATGCTTGCCCGCGCGCGTCAACCGGCCCGGGTTTGGGGAGTAAGCTCAGTCTTGCGGGCGCGAACGTCCAGCACCCCTTTATCCGGAACCCGATTCAGGATCCATCGCGTCGCCGCCCGGATGCTGAAACAAGTTTAGCATGACGTGATTCTCATGGAACCGAACACCCTGCGCGCCGTCCTGGGTTCATTCGGAATGCTTCGGGCGCGGTTCAGGGGATGCTCACTTCGTGTCGGACGGACCCGGGTTCTAGAAGCGGGCGGTTGCGCTACGGGAAGTGAGGGCCGCGCCCCATTGGCGGGTAGTCCGACCCGGCCATTCCGACAGCAT
>JBMFPI010000252.1:0-5489 GCA_049969195.1 Armatimonadota bacterium | reverse complement strand
ATCCCATCCTACACTGCCGCTCGACCAAGTCGCGCCATCGTAGCTTCTGTCAAGGTGGGGGCGGTTTGACGCTTACTTTTGAAAAGTACTTTGATCCTGTACTTTGTACATGAATTTTGTAATTGTAATCGTTGGACCGCTAGCGGTCCGAAAGGGTCCGCCCGCGGTCTAAACAGAGAGACCGCTTCCGGTCTGAACCCGGCTCGCCCGCGGTCCGAATACAGTCTACCCGCGGTCCGAAAGGCAGCCCGAAACACACCGCAAATGGTCCCTTCCTTCCGGCGGCGAGAGCGAAGAACGACCGAAGAACAGCGGGAGCTTGCCGTGCCCCCTCTTCCTTTCACGGCAGAGGCCTCATACAGAACCCCCTCTTCCTTTGCGGCAGCGGTCGCAATCAGAACCTCCCTCTCCTTCTGCGGAAGAGGGTCGTAATCAGAACTCTCTCTCCCTCGACGGGGGAGGGTCGGGGTGAGGGTGATGAGCTCCTTCTGTATCGTGCGGGAACTCACCGCCGTCCAGTTTTGCCGGGTTCCTCGGAAGAACCGTTCCCGCACCATATAACTCGATGAGTCAGCCTATCCGGCAACCTCCCATCGTCACGCGGCCCAAATCCTACTACGACACGGACTGGTGGAGGATCGAGGAGCGGCTTGACCCTTGACAGATCTGCTGGTTGGGGCCATAATGATGGTTGAGAACAAGCCCTGCGTTTGACACAAAGAGCAGTACGCCTGGCCGGATGGTAGCACATTAGTATGCCCGACAACGCGTCGTTAAGCGCTCCGCAAATCGAGCCCGATTTCAGTGAGTGTGATCTTCCTAATTTTCGTATTGAACCGGTACACGGCCGCGGCGTGTTCGTGACCGCGGTCGGCGGACGCATAGTCCGTTGGAATCCGCAGGCTGCAGTGCTGATGGGACTGGAGCAGGGTCTTCTTGACTCCGGGACGACGATCTCCGATGTTCTTGGCGCCGTTGAGCCTTTGTTGAGCAACCCCGAGGCTGCGGAACGCATCCGGAATCTACTGAGCTCTGACAGTCAGGCTGCGTTCGAGGAAGTGTTTGTCTTCCGGGGCGACCAGGAACGCTACGTGCACGTGTTCAGCACGCCGCTGGCTGGCGAGGACGGCGAGAGCCGCGAGCGGGTGTTTGTGATAAGCGACATCACGATGCGTCGTCAGCTCGAGGCAAGCGTGCAGCGCGCTTACGCTGAGCTGAAGAACGCCCAGGACTTGCTCGTTCAGTCCGAGAAGCTGCGCGCGATAGGTCAGATTGCCAGCGGCGTCGCGCACGATTTCAACAACATACTCGGCATAATCCTTGGGAACATCCAACTGCTCAAAAGCGAGGAGCGAGACGAAAACGTTCAGGCAAAGCTGGCTAGAGCCGAGCGCGCTGCCTTGGACGGAATCGAAACCGTGCGCCGGATTCAGGAGTTCACCAGGCAGCAGGCCCCCAGGCAAACGGAGGTAATCGACCTGGGTGAGATGGCCCAAGAGCTGGCCGAGACCATGCGCCCGGTTTACGAGCAGCACGCAGTTTCCGCGGGGGCGGGCATCCAGGTGCGTGTCGAGGCGGATGAGGGAGCGTTCACCGTCGGGTCTTCGGCCGAGATCAGACAGGTCCTTACCAACATCTTTCTCAACGCAGTGCAGGCAATGCCGGAAGGCGGCACCATAACGTTGCGCGCAGGCCGAGAAAACGCTTCAAGTTGGATCAGCATAACGGATACGGGGGTGGGGATGAGCCAAGAGGTGTGCCGGCGCGTTTTCGAACCATTCTTTACGACTCGCGGTGTTGAAGGGACTGGACTAGGGCTCAGCGTCGCCTACGGCATAGTTCGGCGGCACGACGGCTCGATAAGGATTGTAAGCGAGCCGGGGAAAGGCACCACCGTAACGGTCTACCTTCCGTATAGCCGGCCCGCGGCCGGTGGGACTGCGCAGCAGGAACAAACGCGTAAGAAAACGAAACCGGCGCGCATACTGGTTGTGGATGACGAGGTGCTCTTCGCCCAGGTCGTCGCCGAAATGCTCAACGAGCAAGGGCACGAGGCGATCTATGTCAACAGCGGCGCGGCCGCGGTGGAGGCGCTGAGGAAAAACAGCTTTGACGTGATCTTCACGGACCTGGGTATGCCGGGGATGTCGGGAAGAGAAGTTGCTCGCGAGGCCAGAAGACTCGCACCCAATGCCCGCGTGGTTCTTCTTACGGGCTGGGACAACGTCGCTGCCGGACGCGACGATGAAGACGATGCGCCAGTGGATCTTGTTCTGACCAAACCCCTCAAGATGGAGCAGATACCTTCCACCCTCTCCAGGCTGCTGGACGAGCGAGAGGAGGCTTGAGATTGCGCGGCAGACGGATTCTCATCGTAGATGATGAAGAAGCCATAAGGAACATTCTTGCGGAGGTCTTCGAGGAGTCCGGTGCCAAGGTAGGCCTTGCCGGGAACGGTGAGCAGGGTTTGCGGGAGGCGCTGGACAGAGATTATGACTTGATGTTGCTGGACCATAGTCTGCCGGACATCGACGGCCTTTCGGTTCTGCAGTCGGTCAAGGAGTCCAAACCCGAATACCCGGTGATAATGATCACCGGGTATGCCTCTATGAAAAGCGCCATACGCGCCATACAGATCGGTGCCTACGACTACATCACCAAACCTTTCGATGTGGACCACGTGCGGCTTGTAGCTGCCCGCGCACTGGAGCGGAAGCGGCTTGTAGATGACAATCGGTATCTCAGAACGGAACTCAGGAAACGTTACGGCTTCGACAATGTTGTCGGGCGTAACCCTGCGGCCCAGAAGGCCTACCTTATGGCTGCTAAAGTAGCCAACAGCAACGCGTCGGTCCTTATACTGGGGGAGACCGGGACGGGAAAAGAATACCTTGCGCGGGCAATCCACTACCAGAGCCCGCGCGCAGATAGGCCTTTTGTGAAACTCAGTTGTGCCGCTTTGCCCGAGTCACTGCTCGAAAGCGAACTGTTCGGCCATGAGAAAGGCGCGTTCACCGGCGCAGTTGCTCGTCGAATCGGCAGATTCGAATATGCCGACGGCGGCACTCTTTTTCTGGATGAGATCGGAGATGCGCCCCTGGCCACCCAGTTGAAATTGCTCCGAGTTCTACAGGAGAAGTGCATAGAGCGTCTGGGCAGCAGCGAAACAATTCCAGTCGATGTCCGCGTGCTGGCCGCAACGAATCGCGACCTCACAAAGGCCATTGCCGAGAAACAGTTTCGGGAGGATCTTTACTATCGGCTCAATGTCGTCACGCTACGCCTGCCTCCTCTACGGGAACGCGTCGAGGATATTCCGGAACTGGTTGCGCACTTCGTCCGCAAGCACTCCGAGGACGCCGGCAAGAAGATCGCTAACGTCGCTCCTGAATGCATCGATATCCTTTCAAAATACTCGTGGCCGGGCAACATTCGCGAGCTGGAGAACTGCATCCAGAGGGCTGTAATTCTCTGTCAGGGCTCCACCATTCTCCCGCATCATATAGTTATTGGGGAAGAAGTCCCCAGTCCGAGTACAGAATCGCACCAGGGCGGCGGCATGACACTGGAAGAGGTCGAGCGGAACCACATCGCACGAGTCCTGCGGGAATGCTGCGGGAATCAGAGCTGTTGCGCAAGAATCCTCGGCATAGATCGCAAGACGCTCCGCAACAAGATCAGGCAATATGGGCTTGGCAAGGAAATTGCTGCAGCCGAGCCTGAAAATGGAATCGCTGATCACCGATGATATTCGTGGGTGCCTGATCGAGGCCGCAAACAGCATTCACAAGGCGCGCGACGAATCCGGCGTATTCGCCGCCGTGGACGCGCTGGAAGACCAGATACTTAAACTTATTGAAAGGGCGCGCGCTTCGGCTGCTGACTCCCTTGCCCGCTGGTTGGCGCACAAGCTTAACAGCCCTCTGGGAGCGATATCGGGCAGCGCACAACTGCTTTTGCGGCGGCTTGAAACAGGTCTGATTGAGTCCGATTCGCTGCGTAAGTGCGTCAGGTACGCCGAAGACATAATCTCCCAGACCGAACGCTGCGCTCTGATCACTCGAGATCTGGCAAATGCAGTTGGTCGCGGCGGCGAATTGAAAACCCGCAGAGCCTTTACCGAGGAATCGGCACGGCAACTATCGCCTGACGACACCGTGGATAGCATCGTGTCCGCTGAGGAAGCGATGCTGCAGCTCGAGAGTATCGCAAGATCAGGCCCCGGAATACGACTTGAGGATTCCGAACTTGGCCGCAGGTTTGTCAACGATTCAGAAACAGACGCCAAGCCTGATACCGGAGCATATTCAGGGCAAGGCAGTGCTGAAAATGGGCATAGCGGAACTGCAGCGATTTGTCCAGGCCCAATGTGAGGAAAACCCCGCGTTGACGCTCGAAGATGCTGCACCCTGCCCGTTCTGCGGAGTGTTGATGACGGACGGCACCTGCGCAGTATGCGCCCGGGACAACGCATCTTCGGGCCAAGGCAATCCGTGGGATGAACCTCCATTCCTGCGCAGACTTTCCGATGAGGCCGATGAAGAAGAGGCTCTGGAGCCTCTGGCGCTCGTGGCCGCTCCGGTCTCGCTGCAAGACTACGTCAAGTCCCAGTTGCGGGCCGAGTTTCCTGAGCAGGAGGTCGCCGCTGCGGAGCTGATCATAGACCACGTCGACGACGATGGATACCTCAGGGAACCGCTTCTGGACCTTGCCTGCAAAGCCGGCCTCAGCGTTCCGCAACTGGAGGCGGTTCTTGCGAAAGTTCAACGCCTGGATCCGCCCGGTGTCGGGTGTCGCGATCTTAGAGAGTTTCTACTTCTGCAAATGAGCAATATGAGCGAGCGAAATGCGCAGGGTTATCTTGCCGAGCGCATGGTGCAGGAGTGTTGGGACAGCCTTTCCAGGATGAAGCTGAAAAGCATCGCGCGCGATCTGCGGACGGATGTGCAGGCCGTTCGGGAGGCGATTGACTGGATGCGCAGGAACCTGTCTCCGTATCCGGCAGGGGCGTTCAGGGATCCCTGGCACACATTGACGCCAAGGCGAGTGCCGAATGCGCCGCCGGACGTCGTGGTTCGGGCTACCGAGTCGGGACTGGTGGCGGAGGTTGTCGACCCGCTGGCACGGGCTTTGAAGATCGACGAGGTTTACGAGACCATAGCCAGGGACGTGCGGCGAAGGGCGGCCGAAAACTGCGCCGACGAGTGCGCCGAGCGTTTAACGGAGTCGGTCGAAAAGGCGCGCACACTGCTAGAAGCACTTGAGTTCCGGCGCGCAAGCCTTAGAAGGATCACACAAGAGCTGATCCGCTGCCAGGAAGCGTTCTTCACTAATGGTCCGCTCGCGCTTCGCCCGATGACCCGCAAACAACTGGCTCGTAAGTTAGGACTTCACGAATCGACAGTCTCCCGAGCCACGCAAAACAAGAGCCTCAGGCTGCCATCCGGCGAGATAGTCAGCTTCGACGTCCTTTTCGACCCGGCTCTGCC
>JBMFPI010000251.1:0-5509 GCA_049969195.1 Armatimonadota bacterium | reverse complement strand
CCACGCACTCAGCAATGGAGACAGTATGAACCAGCAGCAAACACCTCGCAAGGTGCGGATGGTTTGACGGTTACGCGCAAACTGTGTCATGCTGAACTTGTTTCAGCGTCTGGGCGACGAAGGGATGGACCCTGAATCCAGTTCAGGGTGACGGGGCCCGAGGGGGTTGTACCCGCAAGACTGAACTCGCAATGAATCACCCTCGCCCTTGACTCTCGGCGCAAGCCCGTGCTAGCCTGAAAAACGAGGCGTTTGCCCTTGTCCGAGGCGGAGGGGATTATGGACAAGCTCTTTCTGCTGGTCAGTCTGGTGGCCGTTGCGACTGCAGCCGCCGCCCGAGAGGACCACTTCTTAATCAGCCACTGGTGCGGGCCCGACGAGGCCACCCCCGAGAAAATCAAGCTCGCCGCCGGCGCGAACTTCAACGTGATCATGTTCGGGGGAACGGTTGAACAGAACAAGCTGGCCCTGGACCTGTGCGAATCCGAGGGCGTCCGGGCGCTGATTATCGACAATCGAGTGATGGCAAAGCGCCCGCGAGAACGCGGTTTCGCGGCGAATCTGGACGCGGTCGTGGCTGATTACGGCTCTCACCCGGCGCTCTGGGATTACTTTCTGCAGGACGAGCCGAATGCATCCGACTTCCGCCGGCTCGCGGCGGTGAACAAGTATCTTCTCAAAAAAGACCCGCGTCACGTGCCGTTTATCAATTTGTTCCCGACTTACGCGACCCGACAGCAGCTCGGCAGCCCCACGTATGAGCAGCACGTTGACGAGTTCTGCCGCGTCGTGCAGCCCAGACTCCTTAGCTGCGACCACTACGCCCTCCTGGCCGACGGCGAGCGGCCCGACTACTTCGAGAACCTGGAGATCATCCGGCGGCAGTCGATCAAGCACCGCGTACCGTTCAACTATATTCTGCTCTCGGTACCTCACGGGCCCTATCGCGATCCCACAGAAGCCGACCTGCGCTGGCAGGTCAACACCGCGCTTGCTTACGGCGCGCGCGGCCTGATGTATTTCACTTACATGACCCCGAACGATCCGAACTGGAAATTCCGCAGCGGAATTATCGGCGCTGATGGAAATCCGACCGCCAAATACGAACAGGTCAGGCACATCAACGCCGAGCTACTGAGACTGGCTCCAACGCTGATACGACTGAGGTCTGTAGCCGTCTACCACACCGGCGAGCTGCCTCGAGGCACAAAGGCTCTGCCCGAAGGCGGCCTGATAAGTCGCGTTGACGGCGGGGAGCTTGTTGTCGGCCAGTTCGACTCGGACACGGGACAAAAATACGCGATGCTTGTGAATCGCACTCCCGAAAGAAGCGTTCGCGCGGCGATCAGGTTTTCGCAACAGGTAGCCCTATGGCAGGTGCACCCGGCTACCGGACGCGAGAGGTCGGTTGTAGTCTCCGAGGAAGACGGCAACTTTATTTGGCGAGTTACGCTCAAGCCGGGAGAGGGCCGCCTGGTCCGAATCGAGACGCCGCGGAACTTGCCGGTACTGCACTGGGACGACACCCCGAAGTTCCGGCCGCGAGTGATGCTCAACCCCTCCTGCCAGTTCGGGAACGTGATCAGGGACGAGAACGGGAACGAGCTCTACAATGAAGGGGTGAACATGTACGATATAGCCCTGAAGGTGCGCGATGAGCTGGTTCGCGACGGCCGTGTCGAGGTGTTCGTCAGCCGAGCCTCCAGAGAACAGGACGTCTCGCTGCGCTGTGAGACGGAGCTTACGCGAAGCCTTAACTGCGACGCGCTCGTCTCGCTTCATTCGGACGCCACCGCCGACGGAACGCCCGGTGGCGGCACGTGGACGTTCTACGCAGATGAAGGCGAGGGCAGGCGGCTCGCCGAATGTGTACAGATGCCTCTTCTTGAAGCTATTCGGTCGTTTTATCCGGAGGTCCAGTTCCGCGGGATACGAACGCACTGGTATCGACTCTGGGTGCTGCATGAGTCAGGCTGCCCCGCCAGTTTGACGGAGGTGCTTTTCCACACTAACCCGAAGGAGCGCGAGATGCTCAAGAATGCCGTGCTGCAGGGGATTATGGCACGAGCAATTGCCAGGGGCATCCTGGATTACTTCGGGCTCAAATGACGAGGTCGTTGCGATAGAACGTTAACCCGGCATTTTCGCCGATTCGATGTTCCTCAACCACGCAGGAGAAATCGGCGAAAAGCCTTCTAACGCAAGGGCCTGATCGAGGATGCGGGCAAAGGGTAGTGCAGGAGGTGATCGCGTTGCGCAGTCTTGTGCTGGCACTTGTAGTGCTGCTGTGTTGTGTCGGTTGCGCCGGCGCGCCGAACCTCTCCGACTGCGCCGGCGTCATGCGCGCGTTCGGCGACTCATCGAGCTGGATGACTTCCTGTTTCGTGGTAGGCGAGGGCAGTTGGGCCATTACGGCTGCGGACGCCGTGATAGAGAAGGTCGGCCCGGAGGTTGAGCAGACGATTCAGAAGCCCATCTTCCTTTCGGCCTACACCGGACAGGCCTGGCAGTGCGAGCTGAAGGCCTGTGACAAGGAGCTCGGCGTTGCGTTGCTCAAGCTTCCCGTTCGAGGACTTCCCGCGGCACCGCTGGCGCAGTCGGCCGAGTTCGCCAAAGCCACTAGGGCAACGATGGGACAGGTTTTGAGCGGCGAGCCCTGCGGAGGCAACTGGCCTACAGAGATCTACGGGGTCACTCGCGAGAGAAAAGGAAACGTCTATCAGCTCACTGTCGCCCAGTGGAACGCCAAGAACGCGGCGGTTGCAGAGATTGGGAAGTACAACTGGCTTTTTGTGAGCGAGATCAGTCCCGACGTGCCCGTCCCGAACGGGGCGATGGTAGCGCGCAGCTCGAGCGTCGTCGGGATGTATCTGAACAAAGTGACGATCGGGTACGCGAAACAGGGCGTATCTTTCGGACGCTGCGCGATCTCGCCGCAGATTGCCCGATACCTGGGCAAGCGCGGTATCGACACCGCCTCGCTTTATGACCCGCCGAAACCGACGGTCGAGCGCAGCGCAGATTGGAACGAGGCTTTCCAGCTTCGCGCGGCCATATATTCGCAGATCGGAGCCGGGCGTGCAGGGGCTGCGCTCGAACAAGCGCAGGCACTGACGAAGCTCAGGCCGCGCGAGGCCGAGGCTCATCTTCTGCTGGGGATCGCGCTGACCGGTTCAGGAAAGTTCGAGGACGCAATCAAGGCATTTGACGAGGCCGCAAAGCTTGACCCGGCACTGCCCGCGTTGCGCACGAACCGCGCTTTCGCTCTCATCGGGCTCAACAAACCCGGCGAGGCCGAGGCCGAACTGCTGAAAGCGGCAGAGGAAGCGCCCGACGATCCGCGGCCAGTTATCGCGCTTGCTGACTTCTACCTTGGCGACGAAAAGACGTATGACAAAGCCCTGACGTACGCGCGTAAAGCCGAGTCGATGAAGCCCAACAGCCCGGCGGCGAAGCTTCTGGTCGCGCGCGTCGAAAAGCGACGAAAGAACTACCAGGCAGCCCTGAAGTCGATCCAGGAAGCCCTCAAGATGGCCCCGAAATGGGCGGACGGTTACTACGCAGCCGGATCGACCTTTGAAGAAAGCGGAGACTACGCCAACGCCGAGAAAGCCTATCGCAAACTGGTGGAGCTCCAGCCGGACAACCCGACCTCCCTGCTTACGCTTGCCTCCTTTCTGGCCGACCGGGGCCAGCCCGACGAGGCTCGAAAAACCATTGCGCGCATCCGGGAACTCAACCCCCCGCAGCCCATACTTGACGCGGTAAAGGAGCTGGAGGACAAGATCGGCAAGGCCGGGCCCGGAACCCGGGGAACCCAGGACTGAATAGCAGGTCGCTCCGTTACAGCTCGTAGCTTTTCATCTTTGCAAGCTCGCGGGGCAGGTGGATTTCGTACGGCTCCCAGTTGATCCATTCCCCGCTCAGAAAGCCTCCGTAGTTAACGGATCTGAGAAGTTCAACGGCGCGGCGGTGGTCGATCTCGCCTGTACCGATGGGGGCAAGACCCGCGGCGGTCCCGTCGTGGATATGCACGTGACGTATCCACGGCCTGAGCGTCTCGAATGCGCTGTCTATGGTCGCTCGGGCTCTTATGACGGGATGCATGATGTCCCAGTTGGCGGCCACTGCAGGGTGGTTGACACGGCTCAACACAGCAGCTACGTGGACCGGATCGCACCAGTCGTCGTGTGTCTCAAGGCAGATCGTCACGCCGCGCTCGGCCGCGTGATCGGCCACCTCGGTGAGGCATCGCACGACCTGTTCAATCGACTGTTCTCTTGTAATCCCATCGGGTATCCTGCCGCCGAACACGCGGATTGCGGGCACGCCGACGTCCACGGCGAGGTCAATCCGCTCGTGCGTCTGTCGGACCATCTCTTTGGCGCTGGAAGGATCTGCAAATCTCACGGATGTCGCCAGGCACGCGATTCGGATTCCTCGATCAAGCGAGAGGCCCCGAGCGGCCTCCCTTTCGCTTGCAGTTGCGACCACCTCAACCCCGTGCGCGTGATTCGAGTCGAGCCGGGGCTCCACGCCGTCGTAACCGTAGCGAAGAGCAACGTCCAGTATTTCTGCAAGAGTCAGCGAGGGTGTAGAGAAACTCATGAAAGAGTAATTCATGCGACTGCGGTTCCTTTCCGAGCCTGTAGCCCTCGTCCGAGAATGATAGCGCATCCACGAATCGCCCGCAACCAATGCAACCCTGCACCGCGCTGAGTTCCCGCAGCATACACCAGGAGTTTGTCACCCTCACCCCCGCCCTCTCCCGTCGAGGGAGAGGGAGTTCGGTTCTGCCTCCCACGTAAGGCGGTTTCGCCTACCGCGTAAAGGGATAGGCTATGTTGCGCTGCGGGGACGGGACACCGGCCCCGGATCGTTGATCGTCCGGGACATACTGGCCGGAAAGCCGCTCCCGCCGACCCGAACTTTGATCGCCTGGGCATGTTGCCCGAAGAGACCGCCCGCTGACCCGGATTCTCCCTCAGGTCCGACTACGGCGCCTGGCCCGGGAGCCTGACTCGCTCAAACGTGATCGCTAGGACTTTCATTTCAGGCGATGTTGGCAGAGTGATGCCAGTGAGCGTGCGCGATGAGTCGAGTGGGACGCTGTAGTGATACAAGTACCCATACTTACCCGGCTCGTCGCCGCCGTGGCTGTGCAGATGACGCACAGCCAGCCCGACCTTTTCGCCCTGCTTCGCTCCGCCGGTCCAGTCACTCATTGAAAGCGGCGCCGCGGTCCCGCCGTCCGCGTAGTTCAGCGATATCTCCCCGGACGCGCCGCCGTTCGAAGAAGCCCCCAGAATGTGCACGGCAAGATACCTGTCGGGCTTGACCGGGACGTCTTGACCTCTGCAGGCCACGGCATTTTTCGCCGATCCTAGCTTGTCCGGGAAGAGAAAGCTGATTCGTCCTTCGGGATGCGGCTGCGGGTCCCATTGATAGCCTGATGGATAGACGCGGCCTGCGCCTTCCGGTGGAGCTGCGTCCGGGGGAACAAGCTCAG
>JBMFPI010000250.1:0-5515 GCA_049969195.1 Armatimonadota bacterium | reverse complement strand
AACAACCTAATGGCTCTCGCCCAGAAAGGAATCGGCAAACTCACGAAACTCATCAAGGACGAACTCGCCGACGTCTTGTAGGCGCGATCCCTCGCTTCGGGCTCATAGGCGGGGTGTTTGCGCAAACACTTCTGATGTGTTCTGTTTCAGGCTGCCGCGACAGGTGCATTTTCGTCGATTCTCCCGATCAGTCAAGGAGAGTCGAATTAGCCAGAACGAGGGGTTTGTGTTGCATCGCAACGACCCCGTTCTAATGTGGTTCCCCCCACCCCGGGCTGTCCGTCACCTTGAGCGTGCCGGCGGCCCATCGGCTTATGGGAGCGTCGTAGTCAGAGGTCAGGCTATGAGGCGCGCCGCCGAACCCTGAAAACGCCCGCGACAGCGCGAGTGGCCGTCTTCCACGGACTCGGCCGCTCCTCCTCGACCAACCAAACCAGAAATATGCTGAAAAGGAACAGAAACACTAGCGGGATTGCCATACACAGCATAGAGAACGCGTCGTTTGACGGGGTGGCGACAGCCGCCACGACGGCCACTGCTACAACGCACACGCGCCAGTTCGCTCTGAGCATTCGCGAGTTCACGATGCCGATCTTGCCGAGCACCATCAGCACCACCGGCAGCTCGAACGCGATGCCGAATGCAAACAACATCTTAACCGTGAACAGTATGCTCTGCTGCACGGACGGCCGCAGTTCGGCGTTTCGCGGCACGTAGAGCGCGAACCAGCTAAACGCTGCCGGGAGAATGAAATAGCACAACACAACTCCCATCAAGAACAGTATGATCGCTAGCGGCGCAACGTACTTGATGGGCCTTTTTTCGTTGGGGGTCAGCCCCGGCGCTACAAACGCCCACAGCTCCCAGGTCACCAGAGGCAGTGTCAGAATCAGCCCGGAAACCAGGCAGATCTGCATCTGGATCATGAAGGCTTCGGGGAAATTGGTCAGCAGGAACTTTGAGCCCATCTTTTTCAAGATGGGTAGCATCGGCCTGGTGAGCAGAGGAAAGAGCCAAGCGTCATAGGATACCCAGGCAACGACGGCACCGATGCACACGTAGACAATTGACCTGATGAGTCTGCTTCGCAGCTCGGCAAGGTGCTCGACCAGCTCAGCCCTTTTCTCGTCGTTGGCAGCCAACTCTCGCTACTTCTCCAAGCGCACGACTACCTTGATCTGGACGCTACCCTTCCTGACTGCCGCGGCCTCCGAGGTGCCGGTTCCGAGGGGCGTAGGCGACGGGCTATAGGTGCTTCCCGGACTCCTGTAAGGTCCCCGCATAGGCTCCAGGTCCTCGTCGGACATAGGCTCAGCACCGGGACCGGGCGGCCCCGGGTATCCGGAGGGCCCCGACGTCTCCGAGCCCTCGATCTCCCCCGCGCCGGGCAGAATATTAGCGGGGAACTCGAGCGTAGTCTCGCGGTAGATCATTTTGCCGGTCTTATACGCAAAGAATGTGACCGTGGTGGCAGTTACGGTATGTCCCTCGCTGCTGCGTATGCGACCGTTGTCCATCCAAATTTGAGAGGTGCCGGTGAGTACGGAGATGATCCTCGCGCACTCGTGCCCGTCCTGCCACTCGAACGAGTCGAGCTGACTGGTTCCCTTGAGCGGGATAACACCCGTAATGCCCTCCACCTTGAGATCGCACGTGACCGGCCAGGAATCGCCTTCCCTCACGGGGCCGCGCGGCAGGACCGGGAGCACGTCCATCATCGTATACTTTCCCTGCCGGCTGAAAACGTTGCGGTTGATGACGTTGCCGTACTTGTCAACCAGCCGGTAGAGCTCCGGTCTTTCGTTCGGGAACAGCTCAACCTTCTTGCCCATCGAGCTTATGTAGCCTTTCGGGTCCATCCGGCACCGCAAGAGGTATGATCCGTCGGGCCGTTTGTCCTCGACGCTCTGAACGATCTTAAAGTCGCTGGTCATCCCCATGCCGCCCAGAATCGGCAGGGCAGTGCCGCTGACGATGTGAAAGACCTGCACCTCGGCGTGTACCTTGTATGCGTGGCTCTCGCCGAAGACCAATCGGTTCACCAGGCTGACTGCCGGCGCCGGGTTGGAGCGCGGTATCTTGTTCCTGAGATTCACGTCCACGGTGGCGGTGTCCATCAACTTACCGAGGAAATCGTAAAGGCCGACCTTGAGCGTGTGTTTGCCGTCTTTCCAGAACCGCTCTTTCTTGGCGTCTTTGGGATCGCGGTAGGGAGCTTTGCTGTCCCAGTAGAAAATGAATGCTCCGCCTTTGACGATCCCCGCGTCGGGGCTGATCGCCGCAACAAGCTGCTCCAAACCACCTTCCACGACCGACAGCGTCACGAACGGCCGACCTTTTTCCGGCACGGTCTCATCCTTGCCGACCACGAAACCAGCCGGCAGTTCGTTAACTGGGATCGCTATCTTTACCTTCTCACGGACCACCTGATCCGGGCTCGGCGACAGGAGCGTGAGAGCTTGCGCGCTCCAGGGACACGTCGCCAACGCCACGACCAAAGCCAACACAGTCAGCAAACGGTACATAAACTCTCCCTGAACCCAATCGCTTATCGGGGCTGCGTCAATCGTACTACATCGCCTCAGGCAAGTCAACGAAGCGAACAACGAGCTTATTCCGACAGAACGCAGACCAAGCATTTTCGGTGATTCGACGCTCCCCAAGTAAGCGAGAGAATCGGCGAAAACGCGCCTATCGCACACCCTGACACCAAGGTGTCAGTACAGACTTACGGGACTGTAATTCTGAGTGGACCCAAAAATCTCGGCACCACGCGGCGATCCTTTGCTGCGCTCGGGGCGACGTTCCCGGAAAACTGAACAGCCTCGCGAGCCGACATGTGTTACGACGGCTGCTGGCAGTCTGTGGGTTCCCCGAAGCTTAGAGATCCCCCACCAATAGCTTTCGCTTAATGTCCACGTAGTACCGGAAGTTGTCCCAGGAAATATCCGGCGGGACCGTATGATCGACGGTCGGTATGAATCCTCCCTCCTCAATCAGCGGCGTAAGCTCCCGCAGATGCGCTTCTATCGCCTCCGGCCCTCTGGCGATCTCGCGTTTATCGACGCCTCCCCACAACCGCAGGCCTTTGCCGAATTTCTTCCTGAGGCGAACCGGATCCATCCCGGAGGCTCGTTCCAGCGGCCAGATAACGTCGATGCCTGCGTCCATCAGCAGCGGTATAAGCGCTTCAGGATTGCCGTCGCTGTCCAGCGCGACGTATCGCGCCCCGCGGTTCTTGAAGAACTCCACCAGCCGCTTGAGATGCGGATAGATGAACTTTCGGAACGTGTCCGGAGACAAGAGCGGCCCGTTCTTCATGGCGAAGTCCTCGTTGAGGTTGAAGTACTCGACGTCTATTTCCTCGAGGATCGGGCGCGCGTTCTCCATGGTGAAATCGGCGAAGAACTCCATCATCTCGTGGCAGAGATCCGGCTGATCGTACCACGCGTATGAGAGTTTTTCCGTCCCCATCCACTCCCTCGCCCGCCAGTAGAACCCGGCGGCCTGGCAGTTGCGGCCCAGGACCAGGACGTAGTCGCGCTGTCTCCACGCCGGCAGCAGGTTCTGTTTCCAATCCTTCGGGTAGCGCTCTTCGATGCCCGCGATGTAGCGCTTCTTGAGTTCGCGGAAGTCGGCTAGGGTCTTGACCGGAAACTCCAGATACGTGTCCATGCTCATTCTTCCGCCCCGCACGGTTCCCTCGATAAGCGCCCTGGTGACGATGCCGTGAGCGTTGCGGACGATCTCGTAACGATCGGTCTTCTCAAGCACCTGGTGCTCGAACAGCGGGATCATGTCGAAGTTCACCGGGATGAACTCACGATGGTCCAGGCCGATATAGTCTTCCCTGGTGAACCAGTCGTAAGTCATAGCGTGTTCGGGCACGCCCTCCGAAACCCACCGATCCACTGTTTGCGGCCACACGCCCAGTTCGTAGTTGGGCACCCGGTCGACTGGCCGGTATTCCATCACCCCAATGAAACGCTCAAGATCGGTCATCAGCTCGCCTCCGGAGCAAGTATACCAGCGCCGGTAGAGCTGCCTCAAGGCCCAGCGCACCAGGCTGTTGCAGCAAGCGCGGTTTGCAGTGTCGGTTCGGTCTGACGGGCGCAAGCGCTCGGCGACCCGTCAAAGTGAACGTCATTCAGTATCGATCCCTTCGGCACCCGGATCCTGAAACAATTTCAGCACGACGTAGTTTTTGTGGAGCCGAACTGTCACTGGTCGTGTTCTATGGCAACAACCTACCGTGTCTACACGCGCGTATGCGCGGGAGGATATCACTTCGGCGCGGGCTAACTATCAGAAGGCGGCTCACCGCCGAGGTCAGAAGATTCGAAAGGGACAACACACAATGTGCCAAACAGTTCGTGTAACCGTCTGGAACGAGTTTCGCCACGAGACCCGCCCGGGCAAGCCCCAGGAGGTCTATCCTAAGGGCATGCATACCGTCATCGCAGACTATCTGAAGCAGCAGACCGGTATGCAGGTGCGCACTGCCACGCTCGATGAACCCGAGCACGGTCTCACTGAAGAGGTACTTGCATCGACCGATACTCTTATCTGGTGGGGCCATACCGCGCACGGCGAGGTGCGGGACGATATAGTTGACAGGGTGCACAGTGCCGTCCTGAATGGGATGGGGCTGGTTGTGCTGCACTCCGGTCACCTGTCCAAGATATTCTGCAGGCTTATGGGCACCTCGTGCCAGCTGAAGTGGCGCGAGATGGCCGAGAAAGAGCGAATCTGGGTGATCGATCCTGCGCACCCAATCGCCGAGGGCATCCCCGAGTATTTCGAGATCCCGCACGAAGAAATGTACGGCGAGCGTTTCGATATACCACAGCCGGACGAACTCGTACTAGTGAGCTGGTTTGCCGGCGGCGAGGTGTTCCGGAGCGGATGCTGCTTCCACCGCGGCAGGGGAAAGATCTTCTATTTCCGACCGGGCCACGAGAGCTATCCTACCTACTATCAGGAAGAGGTCCTGAAAGTCATAGCGAACGGAGTAAGGTGGGCCGCACCGCTTGCAACCACCGTTCACACTTTCGGCCACAAACCGCAGCCGCTGGAGAATATAGCACCTGAGCAGGAAACTGCCTGACGGGCATTATCGTCCGGCACGCAGAGGCGTGCCGGACGGATCGTCTGCTCCCTCCGGTTTGCTTGGCTCCTCGGCCTCAAACGGCCGGGCCATAAGGGCCGAGCGCCTATTCAGTCACGCGCTTTGGAGGTTGCTGGGGTAGAACGCAAATCCGGCGTGCTGATTCGACGCTCTTCAAGTAGGCAGGAAAATCGCCGAAAATCAGCCTGTAGCAAGAGCCTGTTCGGCAACCGAAAAGCAGGACGGGTATCAGTTCAGTCTTGCGGGCGTGAACGCCACGGACCTGGTCATCCTGAACTTGATTTAGGATCGATCCCCGCAGCGCCTGGATGGATCCTGTCCCGTCGGCAGTGGAAAGCTGAGAGAGCTGGTGGTTCGACTCCGACCGGTTCTGCTAGAATCGGTTGG
>JBMFPI010000249.1:0-5517 GCA_049969195.1 Armatimonadota bacterium | reverse complement strand
CCTACCCCCTCCCGTTTATGGGGAGGGAGTTTTTCGATTCCTAGGCAATCACGTTACACTAGACCCTTTTGGGTATCCAGGCGCCGAGGATTGATCCTGAATCAAGTTCAGCGTGAGGGGTTTCGGACGCTTGCGCCCGCGAGAGTCAACCGACAGTCTGAAAAGTCTATGTTGACCTGGGACGGGTTCGGTCGTATAATTCTGCAAATCGATAAAGCTCCTTTGTAAGCGAGAACCGGCGGCTCACCTGTCGTCGGCATATTGACTGACCGGCGGGATGCGCGGCGCGGAACAGCAGGGGCAACTTCCAGGGAGGGCGAAATGGGCTTCAGACGACGACCCAGAGGCGTTATCGCGCCGATCCTGTCGGTTTTGTTTCTCCTCGGGGCATGCGCGTGTTCTACCGCGCAAACCAGTAGCGTAGAGCCCAGGTTGAGCCCTGTCGTCGAAACCAAGCCAACACCAAGCCCGGCCATAAGGATCGATCTGGACAGGGTTCGTGAGAAGATCGAATCCGGCGCGAAGCCGAGGCTGCCCGAGATCAAGCGCCCTGCCACCCTGCTCATTGGCGACTTCAGCCTTGCCGTGGAGTCCTACTCCAACAACGGGACCCAGGATGTAGCCACCAAGCGGATCACGGGCGCGTCCGGAACCGCCTGGGTCAGATTCTCCTGCGGCGGCCCGTACGTGATTCCGGGATGGCTCGGGAGCCGCACAGCCACGCTGGCCACAGGGCTCAAGCGCTCGTTCCACACCTTTGATATCGTCGACAGGGTGATGGAACCCGCCAAGCAGATCAGCGTCAGCGAGGCTCAGCTTATCCAACCCGACGCAAAATCGGGGCAGAAGATGGAACTCGAGCTGGTGCTCGAGAGCGAAGATACGCGGAGCATCGTCTCCGCCAGGAATGCCATAATCGAAGGGCTGAAGCTCAAGAGCGGAAAGGGCGACGCGCTGGTCCGCTTCGAGAACGTGACCATCGAGGAAGTGGCCGGCAAGGAGGATACGGGGCGGATCACCCAGGGCAGCGCCGTCTTCCCGGCAGATCCGGCGAAGCCGTCGACCTTTACCCTTTCCATCGAAGGCTTCACGGCGGTCGTGAGCGCACTCACGCTCACCCCGACCGGCGCTACCGCCCAGGTCACGCTCAGGCTCCCGAGCGGCATAGGCGCGGCGGATACCTGTCTGCGCCCGTCGCTATCGCTGGGAACGGTGGCTATCACGCCGAGTTGTGAGTTCTACACGGATAAGCTCTCGGACGCCTACGGCCCGTGGATCGTCGGGGATACAGGGTTGGTCGTGTCCGGCACGGGGTACACGGCCGACTTCAGCTCGACACAAAGCCCCGGCGGGGAGCCTGCGTCGTTCAAAGGCTTGGTGCTGTCGGGCGGTACGGCTTCCGGAGCTTCTACCAATCCCAGCCAGTCCAACATCGGGTATCTGGCCGCGGACTACTCATTCCCGAGCGCTCAAGTCACGAAGGGCGGGTTCAAGGGCCAGTTGACTTCGAAGGGCGCGGTGGAGTTTCAGACCGTCAACCCGGCGAACTTCACGGTCAGGACGGAGGTCGCAAGCCTCGTTATCACCGATTCCAGGATATCGCAGGGCCAGTTTGGGACAGGCAGCGTGACGCTGCCGACAAGTGCAGTGTGTAAGGAGAAAAGGCCGGGGAGCGCAATTCAGTGTTCTTTCACGGCTATGGCGATACAGGACGATCTCGACCTTTCCGGCGAGGTCAGCTTCGGCGACGTAAGACTGGGTTGGGGTGAGCTCACACACGTGGGTGAAGAAGTGCCCGCCTGGGGGTTGAAGGTTGATGCAGGCTATTTCTACATCCCAGGTGGCCCGGTTGCTACGTTCAGCCCGGACACGGGGACCGGGTTTATGAGCTGGAGCCTGGGCACGTCGCCTCCTGCCGCCCTTTCCGATATGGAGTCCGGAAAGATAACCGGAGTTGCGATCCCCGGCCAGAAGATGGACGAACTCGCCATCTATTCGCCCGACCGACCGGGAGGGACAGCAAACCCCATCAGGTTCAGGTACGCCGACGGGTGGCTGCGAATCGGGCACCTGGGCATCGACGCACATATCCGAGGCCGGCCGAGCCAATGGAACGTGTCCGAGCCGCTGGGCAACAAGACGCGCGTGGGCTACGTTGGGAACGAGCCTTTCGACTCCGTGCTGGGCATCCCCCAGAAGGAGAGCGGCGTTGAGTTCAAGTTCGCCACCAGCTCGGCCTACGATTCCGACATCGACGGCAAGATCAACCTCAAGATGCCGTGTAACATAACAGGGCTGGAGTTCGCCGACATGAAGACAAGCTCGACCGCGAACCTGGTAGGAGGAAACGTGGTGCTGCCCACGGGCGGGGTCACGCTGGACTACTGGAAGCTGGGTTTCGTGCCGACGGGTGATCCGAACCAGGCGGGAGTGGTAAGCGTGCGGACGGGGCGCCTTGTGTTCACGGCCGCGGGGATAAGCGAGCCGGTTCACTTTCTAAAGGCGTTCCGGCTCACCTGGGGCGAGATGCTGGCCGACGGCAACTTGGGCGAGCTCTTCTTCGACTACAACTCCTACGGCCAGCGGTTCGACAAGCTGAAGTATTCGCCGAGCCAAGTTGCGCTGTCGAAATACGTGCCCGGCGCGACAAACGGGTACCTAGCCACCTGCGGCTCGGTCTACTTCAACTACTTCGGCAGCGCGTTCGTGAACATACGCGACGCGCGCAACGATGCGCAGGCCGGTGCCCCTTACTACGGTAGAGACGTTACGGTGCCCAAAGCCGGCGAGACAGGCTGGAAGGAAACCAACTTGCACCTGCACGGCGACTGGAACGACGTCACTGGCAAGGCGCTCGCGAGCCTGGATTTCCCCGACGCCACAATGGACTACAACACCAAAACCCAGTGGGGGTTCATCGGGACGGGCACTGGTGGTGTCGATTTCGTCCACTCGGACGGCCTGAACGCGACGATCGAGATTCACGACGACGCGATAGATATTTGCCTGACCTCTACCACTACCCACGACCTTGACCTGGGTTTCTGGGCAGCTCTTGGCGGGATCAGCCACATCTCGGGGTGCATTCGGATTACTGGGCCGACGCTGGAACGCCTGGTGTTGGGGGGCTACCTGGAACAGTCGGTGAGCACCGGGACCGGAATAGTCGAGCCGAAAGCCGGCTACGTGGTCGAGGTGGTTGCCTCAGTGACCCCGACTACGTGCAGCTTCTATATGGCCGGCGATATGCTCTTACAGTGCGCAGGGGCGGCTGTAGACGTGTCCGGAACAGTGTTCCTCAAACACGACTTCAGCAAGCACTCAGCGGAGGGCGACGTAACGGCCAGGCTCAACTGCAACTCGTTCCTGGGCGGGTTGGAGGGCAACGGCCAGGTGACCTGGTATGTGGACTCCAGCATTCAATATCTACAGGGTCGGCTTGCCATGACCATCGCCGGGTGGAGCGGTGGCGCGGGCATGGAGGGCGGCATGTTTATCGGACACAACTGTCCGAAGGCCAAGGCGTGGGTGCTGCAGACGACGACGGGCAAGTTCGGCATATCGCAGAACCAGTTGCCCGACACTCTGACCGGCGTCTACGGCTACGGCCAGGTTTCGTTTGGAGTCAACTGGTATGTTTTCGGCGGTGGGGTGGAGCTCTACGCCGGCTTGGGAGCGTTCTCCATCGTGCCACCGGGCATGAACACCGCCTGGTCTGATCTGACTGGCATCGGGCTTCCGTATGTGCTCGGCAGCGCCGGGGTGTGCGTGCACGGTGAGATACTCGGCGGCCTGGTATCGGCTTCGGGTTGGTGCAACCTGACGATGGGCGGACCGGTCCCGATCACGTTCGAGGGAAGGTTCGGGCTTGAAGGCTGCGTGCTCTGGGTGCTGTGCGCATCGGTCGAAGTGACGGCCGGCCTCGGGCCCGGAGGATTCTATCTCGAATAGCCGGAAGCGGGGTTTGAGCCGCGCGGGTGCGATCAGGGGCAGGCTGTTGTGGTAGGCGCGTTTTCGGCGATTCTCCCTCTTAGTTCGGGAGCGTCGAATCGCCCAAAACGCTGGCTATGCGTTCTACCGCAAAGACCTTCCAGGGGGATAGGTGTAAATATGTTCAGGCGTATCTTGTATGCTGGGCTGCTGCTGACACTGGCGATATCTGGGGCGTTCTCTGCAACGGTGAAGGCTACTCTAGGCAAGTCGCCTGCAGACCTCTCAAAGGTGCCTGTGGAGTTGGCCAAGCTTGCCGACATGTATGCCACCTCCGCAGGGATCGATTCCGCGGGGAAAACTTATGTAGTCCTCTCCTGGAAAAAACACGAGGGCGTAGTCGGCTACAACCTGTATCGCAAGCTGGAGTCCGACCCCGGCTACCCGACCAGCCCTCTCAACGGGATCAGGCCTATCGACACGGTCAGGACCTGCGACGAGCTCAAGGCTATCATCCCCGAGGGCTCGGCTGAGTGGAAGATGCTCTCAAACGCGTTCTCGTCGGTTTCGGGCAAGTCCGCGCCGGGAGGCAATTCCAGCAAGGGGCCTGGCGATACCGGGGGCAGGGAGTTCAAGATCGATATAGCCGACAAAGCCCTCTCGCCGACGTCGAAAATCGGCAAAGTCAGGCCCGACCTGCTGCTCGCAGCTCTAGGTCCCTGTGGTGCGATCGATCGCGGGTTGACGCCTGAAGAAGAGGCCGCATTCGACATGATGGCCGCGGCGAACCTGAGAATTCGCATCGCGCGCGGGCTGGCCTACATCGACAATACGGTTGTCGCAAACACGACCTATATCTACGAGCTCAGAGGGCTCAGGGCGGACGGCACGGAAACCGTCCTCGCCGGGAACGTCAAGATCAAGGCGGGCCATTTCACCCTGCCGGATCCACCCGGCGGCATTTCCGCCACTCCCGGCGATACGAAAGTGCTGATCCTGTGGGATCGCAATCCGCTTGCTACGAGCTACGTGGTAGGGCGCAGCACAACCCCGGACGGAGTCTACCAGCAGGTCAACGAGGAACCGATCCTCTACGACATCGCGACGGACCTAGACGGCAACGCGCTGTCAAACCCGAGGCCGGGGTTGGTGGACTACCAGAGGTGGAACGACGACGGTACGCCGGCAACTCACGACGTCGTCACCTCGACAGGCGCTACCATAACACTGGACGGCCCGTTCAACTATACCAAATACTACTACAAGGTCGCGTCGGTGGATATCCTCGGCCGGCAGGGATCGTGGAGCAGCGCACCGGTGGCCGCTACGCCCGTCGATAAGACCCCCCCACGCGCGCCGAGCGACCTGAGGGTGGATGCTTCGAAGTCGCCGGTAGGACTGACTCTCACGTGGCGAAAGGTAACCCTGGACTCGCTCGGCCACAAGGAGCTCGACTCGACCAACACGTACAACATCTACAGGGCGGACAACCTGGATGCACTTGAGAACGTCGCCGCGCTGACCCCTGCCTCGCCGCTCTTCGTGCACAGCCTGACTGCCAATCCGTCCGACGTCACCACCCCGACC
>JBMFPI010000248.1:0-5529 GCA_049969195.1 Armatimonadota bacterium | reverse complement strand
CCACGCACTCAGCAATGGAGACAGTATGAACCAGCAGCAAACACCTCGCAAGGTGCGGATGGTTTGACGGTTACCGATCAACCGGTGAACACTTCCGGCTGATGCCTCACGATCTCGCCTTCGACCATGTAGATGACGTCCTCGGCTATGTTGGTGGCCTGGTCGGCTATGCGTTCCAGATGGCGTGAGGCGGACAGCCAGTGGATGGCTTCAGCAACGTGCTCGGGGTTCCGTCGAATATAGTCCTGCACGATGCCGAACATGCGCCTATTCATCTCGTCTACCTGGTCGTCGCAGGCCCTCACCTGGCGTGCCAGCGTCGAGTCCGAGTTAACAAGAGCGTCCAGGCTGTGTTTCAACATTGTCTGAGTCGCGTCGGACATCTGCTTGAGATCGAGGTGCAGGTCGATTGGAGGACGTTCGGAGAGATAGACTGCGCGCTCGGCTATGTCAACCGCCAAATCCCCGATTCTTTCCAGGTCGTTGTTCATTTTCAGGACGGCTATCACGTAGCGCAGGTCGATAGCTACCGGCTGGTGCAGTGCGAGTATCTTCAGGCACTCTTCCTCAATCTCCACCTCGAGCTGATCGATTGCCTCGTCGTGATCGATCACCTCGAGCGCCTGCTTGACATTGCGCGAGGCCAGCGCGTCCACGGCCTTACGGACCAGTTCCTCTATCTCGGCGCCCATGTACAGGATTCGCTTCTTGAGGTTCTCGATTTCCTTGTGCAGATGCGTCGTCATTGAATGCTCCTTCCGCGAAGCGGCGTTCCGACGGCACGTGAGGTTGTTGCGATAGATCGCGAACCTAACGTTTTCGCCGATTCACAACTTCTCAAATACGCAGCAGAATCACCAGAAACGTGCCCTCCGCAACAGCCTGACAGCACATCACGCTATCCGAACCTGCCGGTGATGTAGTCCTCCGTTTGCTTCTTGTGCGGGCGGGTGAAGATGTCGGTCGTCGGTCCGAACTCGACTACCTCGCCGTTGTAGAAGAACGCCGTATAATCCGACACACGCGCCGCCTGCTGCATATTGTGGGTCACAATCACTATCGTGTAGCGTGACTTCAGACTGCCGATTAGCTCCTCGATCTTCGCGGTGCCGACCGGGTCGATTGCGGAAGCCGGCTCATCCATCAGGATTACCTCAGGCTCGACCGCAATCGCACGAGCTATGCACAGCCGTTGCTGTTGCCCGCCGGAGAGCGCAGTGCCTGGATCGTGCAGCTTGTCCGCGACCTCGTCCCAAAGCGCGGCGTCCCTCAACGCCTGCTCTACCCGACTCTCCAGCTCGCTCCTCGAGTACCTAGCCTTAAGCCTGAGCCCATAGGCGACGTTGTCAAAAATAGACATCGGAAACGGGCTCGGCCTCTGGAAAATCATCCCTACGCGCATTCTGAGCTCGATCAGATCAACCGCAGGCTCCAGAATATTCCTGCCGTCCAGCAGAATCTCACCTGTGGCAACCTGGCCCTTGTACATTTCGTAGATTCGGTTATAGCACCTGATATGGGTCGATTTGCCGCAGCCCGACGGCCCGATGATCGCCGTCACCGCATTTGCCGCGATGTCCAGAGTGTTGTCCTTAAGGGCCTGATGGCTGCCGTAGTAGAAGTTGAGGTGCCGAACGGATATTTTGGGCCTTGCAACGAGCGTCTCCGTCATCGTCGCACGCTCCGCTCTCGGGCTAGGAGCCTCGCCGTCAGGTTGAGGAACAACACGCCTGCGGTGATCAGCAGCGAAGCTCCCCAGGCCTTTGCCTGCCAGTCGGCATAGGGCGACATGGCGTAGTTGAAAATCGTGACGGTCAGATTGGCCATTGGCTTGTCGATCGCCGTGCTCCAGTATGGGCTGTTCAGGGTAGTGAAAAGTAGCGGGGCGGTCTCGCCGCTCACGCGCGCGACGGAGAGCATCACGCCCGTTAGGAGCCCGCCCTTGGCCGCGCGGATCGTGATCTGGAAGATCATCTTGTGTTCCGGCGCTCCCAGGGCAAGAGCGGACTCCCGCAATGAGTTCGGCACTAGTCTGAGCATGTCCTCAGTGGTGCGGGTGACGACGGGCAGCATGATCACAGCGAGCGCAACCGAGCCGGCCAGCCCCGAGAAATGCCCCACGGGGACCACTAGGAATGTGTACACAAACACTCCGATGACTATCGACGGCGCGCCCATCAATATGTTCGCGCAGTATCTGATCGCCGCAGCCAGGCGGCTATCGCGGCTGAACTCCGCAAGATACGTCCCCGCAAGTATGCCGACCGGCACGCCCATCGCCGTCGCCAGCGCGGTGATGATCAAGGTCCCCACTATCGCGTTTGCCAGCCCTCCGCCGCTTTCGCCGGGAGGTGTCGGAACCTTCGTGAAAAACGACCAGTCGATAGCTGCCAGCCCTTTGTGAGCGACAACGGCAAGTATCCAGAGCAACACGAGCAGGCCGACAACTGCTGCCGACCCGGCGATCACGGTGACGATGCCGTTTGTTATCTTCCTACCTGCTATCGACCGCCGCCTCACGTCTGCCCTCCCTTCGCCGATGCGAACCGCAGCCATAACTGTGCGACGGCCTGGAAGACGGCGGTTATCAGGAACAACACCAGCCCAAGCTCCACGAGCGCGCTCAGATACAACGGTTCCGAAGCTTCCGTGAACTCATTGGCGAGGGTCGACGCTATCGTGTTGCCGCTTGCGAAAAGGGAGGGCGCGAGGGTATGATCGTTGCCAATCACGAACGTGACCGCCATTGTCTCGCCTACCGCTCTTCCCAGCCCCAGGAAGATCGCCCCGACCATACCCGCCCGGCCGTAGCGGATCGAGACGTCTTTGGTGACCTCCCAGGTGGTTGCTCCAAGGCCGTAGGCCGACTCCTTCACCACTGCCGGCACCATCTTCAGCACATCGCGCATTACCGACGATATGAACGGCAGCACCATCAGCGCCAGGATGATGCCGGCAGTGAGCATTCCTATTCCCATCGGCGGACCCTCGAAAAGCGGCGTGAAGCCCAGGTACCTACCCAGGAAAGGCTGGATATGGTCGGACATAAAGGGCGCGAACACGAACAGCCCCCACATCCCGTAAATAATGCTTGGAATCGCGGCCAGAAGTTCGATAGCCGTTCCAAAGAACCCGCTTAACCTGCTCGGACACAATTCCACGAGGAAGAGTGCGATGACAAGGCTTGCAGGCACGGCGAGAATCAGGGCAATCGCAGTCGAGACCGCGGTCCCATAGATGCTGCTTAATGCCCCGAATCGCTCGCCTACGGGAGCCCATTCGGCAGAGGTCAGGAATCGAAGCCCGAACGCTCTCATCGCAAGCTGCGAGTGCCTCAGCAGCTCGATGACTATGCCGGCCATAACGACAAGTACCACGCACCCGCAAGCGGCCGCGAGATACCCGAATGCTTTACCCGCCCAGGCCCGCCTCTTCTGTGCAGCGATTACTCGATGTTGACTCAGCTCAACAGCCATTCGCCCCCAGATTTCGTCTCCCACCTTTCGTGCGCGTCCGGGTCTGCGCCCGCGGCATTGCTTTTCGAAGCGCTCAGCGGCCGCCGCCGACTATCTCCGTCTTCCATCTTTGGGTTACCAGCTTTATCACTTCATCCGGCATCGGGACGTAATGCAGGTCCCTGGCCATCTGTCCTCCGTGTTTGTAACACCATTCGAAGAAGTCGAGCATCGCCTTGCCGATCGTGGGGTCCTTCTGCTCTTTGTGAATTATGATATAGGACGCGCCGGTGATCGGCCAACTGTCCTTGCCGGGTTGATCGGTCAATATCAGGTAGAACCCCGGCGCGTTTTTCCAGTCGGCATTGGCCGCCGCAGCCTGGAAAGTGTCGGTGTTCGGATCGACATAGTTCCCGTCCCGGTTCTTGACTTTAACGTGTGTCATGTTGTTCTGCAGTGCGTAGGCGTATTCCACGTAGCCGATGGCGCCCTGGATCCTCTGAACGTACGCGGAGACCCCTTCGTTCCCTTTGCCCCCGACCCCGGTAGGCCAATTGACCGCCTTGCCGAAGCCGACCTTAGAGTGCCACTTTTTGGAGACCTTGTCCAGATAGTTGGTGAATATCCAGGTCGTGCCCGACCCGTCCGCACGATGGACGACGGTGATGTTCTTGTCCGGCAGTTTAACGCCGGGATTCTCTTTGACAACTGCCGGGTCGGTCCATTTCTTGACCTGGCCCAGGAATATGTCGGCCAGCAGCTCCGGCGACATTCTTATCTCGCCCGGCCTGACACCGGGCAGGTTCACCACCGGCACCACTCCTCCCATGACCATGGGGAACTGTGTGAGACCGGACTCTTTGAGTTCCTTCGCGGTAAGCGCGGCGTCGGACGCGCCGAAGTGTACGGTGCCGGCCTTGATCTGCTGCACGCCACCGCCCGACCCGATGGACTGGTAGTTGACCTTGACGCCCGTCAGATCATAGTACGCATCGGCCCATTTTGCGTATATAGGGTAGGGAAACGTAGCGCCGGCCCCGTTGATGGTTATGCAGGTCGCGGGTTTTTTCGCAGCGGCTTTACCCGGCATCGAGGTTTCCTTCCCGCATCCGCCGAGTATTACTGCTGCTGCCCAGATCCCGATAGCCCGGACAAGTGTGCTTCGCATATTTGCGCCTCCTGAGTTTCCGCCGACTTTGCGGCTCATTACCGGAAAAGCAAGCTGTTGCGATAGGCGCGTTCTTGCGATTCTCCTGACTGGTTGAGGAGCATCCAATCATCGAAAATGCTGAGTCTGCGCTCTACCACAAGGACATCGAAAAGAGGTTACCCCCGAAATGTTAAGATCCTGCTAGCTCCGTGTTAGCTTCCGACAAATCACGCGGGCAGCACTATCGTGAACTTGCTTCCCTGCCCGGGGGTGCTTTCGACCTCCACCCTCCCGCCGTGTGCCTGAGCGACGTGTTTCACTATGGCGAGGCCCAATCCGGTGCCGCCGAGTTTGCGGCTACGAGCCGTGTCTACGCGGTAGAAGCGCTCGAAGATTCTGGGCAGATGTTCGGCCTCGATGCCCGGCCCGTTGTCGATGACGTGTATGGCGACCTCGCCGTTGGTTTGCTCCCCGAGCACTCTTACCCGAGCCCCCTCTGGGCTGTATTTGACCGCATTGTCGATGAGATTCGCCACAGCCCGTTCGAGCAGCGGCGGGTTGATCACGGCAGTCAGATCCTCCGGGCAGTCGGTCTGTATCTGTATGCCCCGCTCGACGGCAATAGGCTCGCAATTACCCGCCGCGGCGTCAATCACGGGCCTGATCGGCGATTTCACCAGCTCTATCTGGGCGTTTTCCGCCCGCTGTTCGATCTCAGCCAGTTTGAGCAAATCATCCACGATGGCATTAAGCCGGTCTGCTTGACGTGCGGCTATCTCCAAAAACCGCCGGGCTTTTGCTTCCTCGAGCGGCTTTATCTCCAGAACCGTTTCTATGTAGCCTTTGATCGCGGTGATTGGTGTCTTGAGTTCGTGCGAGACGTTAGCCACGAAATCCTTGCGCATCCGGTCTAGCTTTGCGACA
>JBMFPI010000247.1:0-5536 GCA_049969195.1 Armatimonadota bacterium | reverse complement strand
CAGAGGTATCGAGACCGGAGATCGAGGCCGAGCTGGCCCAGTCAGCGGTAGGCGCGTTCAGCCGACTGGAGACGAGCCAGAGGCAGGCGTTGCTGGCGCGTCTGCGTGCCGTGCGCGCCACGATGTTGGAAAGCGCGAAGCCTGAGCTTGCGGCCAAGATCAGGCAGATCGAGCGCGAAGCCGAACTCAAGCAGCGCTCGCTCGTAACGCAGCTCGGCGAAATGCGCCTGTCGGCGGCGATTCGAGCCAGTGTGCTCGGGACAATTATATCCGGCCTGGAAAGCGTGCTTCCGCGCGACGTCGAAGAGGAGGAAAGGGACCCCAACGGCGTCCTGGCAAGCCAATGGGCCAGGTTGAAGGCCACCCAGCTCGAGCTTCAGAGGATCGACAGGACACTTACCTCCGAGATGGCCGCCATACGGGCGGAGGCTCAGGAGAAGATTGACAAACTGCGCGCCGACACAGCGGCCGAGGTATCGGCCAGATTGTCGGCCAGGGAGAATGCCGAAAGGGGCAAGATCGAAACAAGCATCGCAACGGCGAGGAACGAGGTCTTCACGGAATTGGGAATGCCGGAAGGTCTAGCCGGCTTTGAACAGGTCGATACCGCGTCTCCAGCGGGTGGCCGACGTACGCCGTTCGCGACGATCACGCCGGCGAGGCCCGCAGCGGCCGGGATTAGGACGGGAGCATCAATCTCCCGAAGGCAGATCGCAGCGTCACTGGAAGCTCACTTGATCAGCGACGTGGCCAGGGTGGCAAAACAGGTCGCCGCGGAGCGAGGTATTCGGCTTACCTTTGTGCGAGACGAAAGTGTGCCGGACGCCACCCGAATCTTCGCCAGACTGCTGCGCCAAAGAGCGGTATGGGGACCGGTCTTGGCAGCGGGCGGCGTATAGGACCGGACATACGTCCGCGTATTCCGGCTTCGAAGCTTGCGGAACCCTGCGCGCGGCGGAATCCGGGGCGGTCGGCACAGGGTCGTTGCGATAGGCGCGTATTCGGCGATTCTTACGCTCAGCCAAGTAGCATCGAATCGCCGAAGACGTTGGATTTGTGTTCTGTCGCAACAGCCTCGAGGAGTTGCGCAGAACATCATCCCGGGCGTAAGCGAAGCATTTGCGCGCTTGGCCTGGATTCTCCGTCGCGCTCGGAATGGCGGGCCCTGCCGGCCGAGGCGTCCTGACAGAAACCGGATGTATAGCAACGAGCTCGAAGGGCATCAAGACACATCGTAAGGGGAAGATGGAGCTTACTGTCGCAGAACTTGCCCGGCTGGTGGGAGGTCGCGTTGAGGGGTCAACCGAAGCGGTGATCTCGGGCGTGCGGTCCGTGGAAGACGCGCGCGAGGGCGACGTGGTTCTTGCGGAGAACGCGCATTTTTTCAGGAAGGCCGCTGAGTCCAGGGCCGCATGTGTCGTGACCGGGCCCGATGTCGGCGAAGCGGTACCGGGAAAGAGCGTGATTAGGGTTGCAGACCCCGCGGAGGCTCTGATCCGCATCCTGGAATACTTCCGGCCCGCCGAGCCGCTACCTCCGCCTGGTGTCGCAGCCAGCGCAGTCGTTGAGGAGGGAGCGCGCCTCGGGGAAAGAGTCGCCGTAGGGGCGAACTGCTTCATCGGCGAAGGCGCGTCAATTGGGGACGACTGCGTGCTCTTTCCGGGGGTCTACATCGGCGCGGAGGTGACAATCGGCCCGCACAGCCGGATCTACCCCGGGGTGACGATTTACCCACGCTGCACCATCGGCAGCCGGGTGATTCTGCACGCGGGGGTTGTCATAGGGGCGGACGGATTCGGCTACAGACGCGGCGAAAAGGGCATTGTCAAGATACCGCAGATCGGGACGGTCGAAATCGGCGACGACGTCGAAATCGGCGCGAATTCAACGGTCGATAGGGCCAAGTTCGGTGCGACTATAATAGGAAGCGGCTCCAAGATCGACAACCTGGTGCACATCGCTCATAACGTCAGGATAGGCCGACACTGTGTGATCGTGGCGTTGAGCGGGGTAGCCGGTAGCGTGGAGATCGGGGACAACGTCACGCTTGCCGCGCAGACCGGCGTCAAGGACAACGTGCGAATCGGGGACGGCTGCGTCGTGGCGGCCCGGTCGGGCGTTATCGGGGACGTCAAGAAAGGGTCGATCGTTTCAGGCTTTCCTGCCAGGGACCATGCCGTCGAAAAAAGGGCGCAGGCCATGTGGGTGCGCCTGCCTGAACTTATGGAGCGCCTGAGGGCCCTAGAGCGCGAAGTCGAGCGCCTCAATACGCAACATCAAGGCTGACAAATATGACAACACTGACGGTCGATCAAGAGAGCGCGCGGACGAGTGAATCGCCGCGCTCTCACCGTGCGTACTTTCAGCAGACTCTCGCCGGACGGGTGAGACTCGTCGGCCGAGGACTACACGGCGGCGGCGAGTCCCGAGTTGTAATCCACCCGGCGGAAGCGGACGCAGGGATCGTTTTCCGGGACTCCGAACAGGTAATCCCCGGGCTGGTTGCCAATGTCGTGGATACCTCCCGCGGCACCACGCTGGGCGTCAACGGAGTACGCATACGCACCGTGGAGCACGTAATGGCAGCGCTCCGCGGACGGGGTGTCGATAACGCTGTGATCGAAGTCTTCGGCTCGGAAATGCCAGCCCTCGACGGAAGCGCGCTGCCGTACGTCGAGGCCATCGACGCCGTAGGACTGGTCAGACAAGACGCACCGAGGCGAACGATAAGGCTGCAGGAGCCTGTCATCGTACAACAAAACGGGTCGTTCATAGCAGCAGTGCCGGCCGCGGCGTTGACAATAACTTACGTGATGAACTATGACCACCCCCTCATCGGTGCGCAGTCGGCAACATATGAGCTGTCCGAAAGCGACTTCGGGCGCGAAATTGCCCCCGCGAGGACGTTCGTCCTTTATGAAGAGGTCGCCGGGCTCCTGGATAACGACCTCGCTCGCGGCGGCAGCCTCGAAAACGCAATCGTCGTCTGGCGGGACCGAATGAGCTCCAGACTGCGCTTCCCGGACGAGCTGGTGAGGCACAAAGTGATGGACCTGGTCGGCGATCTTGCGCTCATCGGGGGCCTGCTGGAGGCGGAGATCGTAGCGGTCAAGTCCGGGCATGCGCTCAACGTGCAGTTCGCGAAGGAAGTTGGAAGCCGGGAGTCGAAGGTCAGAGATTGAAAGTCGAAACTCGGGGACCGCAAGAACCCGCATCGGTCTGCCTCTCGGGTGGGGCCGGACTTTTGACTTTCAAGATTCCACTTTCGGCTTTCGAAGGACGGTCTGAATGCTTGACATCGAACAGATACGCGACGTATTGCCCCACAGGTACCCGTTTCTCCTGGTCGACCGCATCCTGGAACTGGAGCCTGGAACCAGAGCGCGGGGGTATAAAAACGTCACAATAAACGAGGAGTTCTTCGAGGGACATTTCCCGGGACATGCGGTCATGCCGGGGGTACTGGTTTGCGAAGCGATGGCGCAAGTTGGTGGGGTGCTGCTGCTGTCGATGACCGGCAACGAAGGCAAGCTGGCCTACTTTGGGGGAATGGATCGGGTAAGGTTCAGAAAGCCCGTTGTGCCGGGTGATATGCTCGTCACCGAAGTCGAGCTTATCGCCACTAAGGGTAACATCGGCAAGGTGAAGGCCGTAGCTCGCGTCAATGACGAGATAGCAGCCGAGGGCGAGTTCATATTTGCCCTGGTGGAACGAGACGCAAGACGCAAAATAACCGACAGCGTGGTCGCAAACGAAGGTACTTAGGGGGCTGTCCGTGTCGTTCCGAGCAGGGCCGGCGGTGTGCTCAGAGAGAGCGATTTTGGCTGTCGCGAGCAAGACGAAAGGCAACGCCGGGGGCGCTCGGACCGACAGACGGGCTCGGGGATGTAGATGACATCTAAGGACAGGAAGACCGAGATTCACCCGACCGCGCTGGTGGCCGCGGATGCTCAACTCGGGGAAGGGGTCAAGATCGGCCCATATTGCGTGATCCGCGAAGAGGTGACTATCGGCGACGGGACTCGCCTCGACGCAAACGTCATCGTGGAGCCGCGCACATCCATTGGAAAGAACTGCACAATCATGGCAGGGGCGGTACTGGGCGGGCCGCCGCAGGACTATAAGTTCCGCGGGGAGAGGACCTTCCTCAAGATCGGCGATGGAAACATTATTCGCGAGTACGTCACGATTCACCGCGCCAGCGGCGAAGGCGAGGCAACCATCATCGGCAACGACAACATGCTCATGGCATACTGCCACATCGGGCACAACTGCCGCCTGGGCAGCGGGATCACAATGGCGAACATGGTCGGGATCAGCGGCCATACAGTTATCGAGGACAAGGTCGTTTTCGGCGGGATTGTCGGGGTGCACCAGAAGGTTCGCATCGGCAAACTGGCCATGATCGGGGGATTCTCGAAGGTCGTTCAAGACGTGCCGCCCTTCGCGATGGCCGACGGTCGCCCGCTGCGTGTCTATGACCTGAACGTTATCGGCCTTCGGCGGAACGGCGTCGGGCCAAAAGTCCGATCGGAGCTCAAACAAGCATATAAGCTACTTTATCGGTCGAACCTCAATATCACGCAGGCCCTAGAAGCCATCGAGAACGAGATAGAGCCGAGTGAGGAATTGCAGTACCTGCTGGACTTCATCAGGAATGTCAGGCTCGGTTTTGGTGGACGGCAGCTCGAGACGCCGAGGACGTGAGTTGTCCGCTTTGGGTCGCCGGTTCCCAGCAATCTATCGTCGACGGACCGCACCGCGCGCTCGTTGCCGCGTGCCGGAAAGAGATGGCTGTGAACCCTCCAGGCCGAACCCTATTATTGCCCTTTCGGCCGGCGAAGCGTCGGGTGATGTCAGCGGGAAGCATCTGGTCATCGAACTCAGGAAGCTCCGACCGGACCTCAGGTTCTGGGGCGCAGGCGGCCCGAAAATGCGAGAAGCGGGGGTCGACGTCGTGCTGGATATGACCGGCAGCGGCGTGATCGGGATTTCCGCCACCGTTAAATCCTTGCCGGTTACCTGGACGCGGTATCTCATTTTCCGCCGGATGTTGCTGCGTCGGCCGCCTGATCTGTTTATACCGATCGACTTCGGCGCGTTCAACCTGAGGCTGGCGCAGGTGCTGCACGAGCGCGGCGTGCCGGTCGTATACTATTTTCCACCTTCGTCCTGGCGCAGGCAGCCCAAGAATGCCTCAAAGCTGTTGGCAGCCGGAGGGAAGGTGATCACGCCGTTCAGGTGGTCGGCTGAGTATCTGGCACGCGCGGGGGTCGACGCTCGCTGGGTAGGTCATCCTGTCCTGGATACGGCACGGCCGACCACGGAGAAAACTACGTTCTTGCGCGAACTTGGGTTAAGCGATTCGCAGCCGGTGATAGGTCTTCTGCCCGGCACCCGCAGCCACGAAATAGGTGAGCATCTCCAGCCCATGATCGGGTGTGCGGAAATCATCAAGCGCGAGATTAGAGAAGCGCAGTTTCTGCTGGCGGCGGCCAAGGGGGCTCGCGTGCCCGTAAAGAAACAGCCTTTGCTG
>JBMFPI010000246.1:0-5550 GCA_049969195.1 Armatimonadota bacterium | reverse complement strand
TATTGACCAGGAGGGCAAAGCGGCATAGAATAGACGAGCCACCAGTCAACTTTCCACTATGGCTGGGACAGGCTCGTTTCTCCGCTCTGGATGTCCTCTCGGCAGAGTCATTGCGCGGCGAACTTCTCGAGCTCTGGGTAAACGGAAGCATTCCCACAAAGGCTATACTGATGGTAACGCACAACATAGAGGAAGCGGTCTTTATGGCTGACAGAATAGTTGTTATGGATAAGGATCCGGGTAGAGTTGTAGCCGATGTCATCATTGACCTGCCACATCCCCGCCAGCACAAGTCGCCTGAGTTCGCGGCAATCGTTGATCAGGTATATGCGACTCTGGCAGGACAGACGCAGCCCGAACACGTCGAGGTAGGCACAGCGCCGGGCGAACCTGGCCGCACCCGCGCTCTGCCCAACATCACAATAGACGATCTGACGGGCGTTCTTGAGAGGCTTCTTGAGATGCCGGACCATACTGCGGACATATTCCGGCTTGCCGAGGAACTTCGAGCCGATTCGGACCACCTCTTGAGGCTTACCGAAGCGGCGGAACTTCTCGGCTTTGCGACTCTTGCTCAGGGTGACATCACACTGACCCCGCTTGGCGAGACATTTGCAGAAGCGCGAATCTTGGCCCGCAAGGAGATATTCGCCACGCGCATACGCAGGCTTCCTTTGTTTCAATGGCTGCTGAGAATGCTGGATGCGGCGCACAATCACCAACTGGAGCGCGATGTCACTCTTGCGGCGCTCTTGCTGGATTTCCCGCCTGAGGATGCCAAACGGCAGCTTGACATGGTTATCGAGTGGGGGCGGTATGCCGAGATCCTGGAGTATGATGACAGTAGTGAGATGATATCTCTTGAGATAGGAGTGACTAGTCAACCGGTTGCTTAGGCTACCTGGCTGCAAGATGGGCTCCAGTTTATCACTGCAGCCCATCTCAAGTCTCGTTATTGCGTTTGTAAGGGTCAGCTTCGTCCATAGTATCCTCCTTAGTGACCGAACAGGCCAGCCATACACAGCACGTGGTATGCGACCAGCACGCCCATTGTGACCAGGTAACCGCGAAGGGCCATCAGCGACCACTTCACGCTCTTTGTCATAGGCATCGGCCCCAGATCTTCAGCGCTGCGCTTGATCTCCGGCTCGTCATCCAGCGGATGTACCACATAGAAGCAGCGCTCCTCGTTCTTCTTTGCTCTGATCAGAGTTGCCGTTATCGTTACCTCCTTTGTTGATCTACTTCGGGAACAGGTTCGGCGCAACTACCTGCGCCGCAAGTGTAAGTGACAGGATGAACATGACGATGATGATCGTCCAGTTCACATAGTTGTTCCAGGGCTTGTTGACGAACTCGTCGCCAAGAAGCTCCCTATCGTTGAGGAGCAGTTGCAGGAATATGATCGCCGACGGCAGCATGATCCCTGCCAGCACCTGGACGCTCAAGATAATGAGCTGCAGCGGAGCCCGCGGGATCAGCACGATACCCGCCGCCAGAGCGATGCACAGGCCGTAGAACCCGTAGAATCCCGGCGCCTCCGAGATGCTCATCTCCAGACTCGACGGCCATCCCTTGACCTCACCGTAGGCCCAGGAGCTTGAGAGCGTGATTGTCGTCGCTCCCAGGATCGCCGCGTTGCACATAAGCAGCAGCATCACGTTCTTAAGAAACGGCCCGTAATAGCCTCCCAGTGCCGCGAACATTTGAGCGGGATCAGTGTAGGTGAACCCCTTGATATGCGCCGCCGCGTAACCGGCGAGCATCATGGCTCCGGCGACCGATACCACGATCACGGCACCGATGAACGTATCCAGCCGGGCCCACTTCAGATCCGAGAACCTCAGCTTCTTGTCTGCCACACAGCTCTGCTGGAAGAAGAGCTGCCAGGGGGCGATGGTCGTGCCGACTATAGCTATCACCAGGAACACCAGGCTCGAAGTGATACCGCCTGCGGGAATGGTCGGCACTAAGACGCTTTTCGCCACCTGCCCTGCTGATGGGGCGAACTTGAGCCCCAAAAGCAGCCACGCAAAGTCGAAGACGCACAGAAAGATCGAGACTTTCTCCCAGCGCCTGTAGCTTGCCGTCGCCACCATCACGAACAACGCGAACGCGACAAAGGGAACCGCGATATACGGCGTAATTCCCATTGTCGCTGCAGCAAGCGCTATAGCCGCGAACTCGGTGACAAGCGTAAGGAAGTTGACGAGAAGCAGATCGACAAGGGAGAAGACTCCCCACCACTTGCCGAACCGCTTGTAGATCATGGCCGCGTGGCCCTGACCTGTGGCAATGCCAAGCCGGCATCTTCCGCGATTCGACGGTCCGCAACCAGGCCAGGGAGTCGCCAGAAACGGGCTTATCGCAACAACCTGTCAGTATTATTAGTACTTAAAGCATACTTCCGCCATTTGTGTCAACCAATCGCTCCCTAGGGTCACTCCTTCTGGAGTGTGCAAAAATGATCCAGCTATGCATCTCCATCGATTTGTCCGGAGTCTTTCGTGCCGCCAGGGCCTGTGGCTTTTTCCTTGCGGTCATTGCGATAGAGCACAAACTCGGCGTTTTCGGCGATTCGATGCTCCTCGACTAAGCGGGAAAATTGCCGAAAGCGCGCTTCTTGCAACAGAGTGTCGTAGCGGACCAACTGATCGTCCGGGGCATTTGCCACGGACTGGGGAGTTCATCACCCTCACCCCGGCCCTCTCCCGTCGAGGGAGAGGGGGTTTTCAATTCTCAATCGTCCCGGGCAGGCCGCGAGAATATTTCGCTGCGGTTTCCATGCGGCGGAAATGTCCGGCTTCGACCGCCTCCTAAGAGCAGGCCGGGCTCAATTCACGCAGTGCAATCGCCGGGTCTTGCACCTATCGCAAGGGCCTCGAGTCGCCAAAACTCAGATTGCATTCCATTCGGACCAGGCGAAGACGGCCTATTCGCACCCGGCCGCCGGTGTCGACGAACCCCGCCGATCTCCAGAACTCAATCGCGGCGGTGTTGTTGACGTAGACGTTGGCGGTGATTACATGGTGTCGCGCGAGGGTTCGGCAGAATTCCTTCACGCGCTCGACCGCAGCCTTACCGAAGCCGCGCCTTCGGTGAAGTGGTCGGACGTAGAAGTCGCTGATCTTGTACTCCAGGCCGGTATCCTCGAGCAGGCAGAAGCCGATGGGCTCGTGGTCGAAGAGGATGGCGAACGGGGTGCAGGTGTCTTCCGTCCAGAAGCGGTCGAAGCACTCGTAATGGCGGCTGATATGCGGGCGGGTTTCGCCGTCAAGAACGCTCAGCTCGTCCGCGTACTCCAGGAACAACTGCCAGAGCTGGTCCCTGATCTCCTGGGGAGCCTGGACGATTTCCAGCATCCGCACATCGCTCCTTTCGAATTGGAGTTCGGCACAATGCGCTTCTTGTCCTCTCAGCAGCGTTGGGGTGGGAAAAGACGCTCGCACTCGAGCCGGCCACGCGCCCGCGGTCATCAAGCAAGATCTGACCTGTTTCCCCCAAACCAGCGGAACGGAACTGCCTGCGCTTTGACCTCGTATAAGCATATGGAAGAGGCCGCGCAAGCGGCAAACCAGAACTTATCCCGTCTTAGGCTGCAGCGACTGCGCCCAGATTCCGACGGCGCACTACCGGTGCCGAGCAGTGATCATCAGAACAGCCTCCTGGGGGAGTCCCCGCGGCAGGATCCCGCGGGGACTCCCCTGAATGCTACCAAGCTGACTCCGAGTTTGCTGGGATAGAATGCAAACCCAGCGTCTTCCGCAACTCGACGCTCATCAACCCAGCAAGAGAATCCCCGAAAACACGCCTCCCGCAACAACCTGCTTCTATGACGAGTAGAGCTTTACCGCACAGAGCATCACCGCTGCGTTTGCCACAAGCATCGTCGCCAGGCCGACGGCCAGCGCAGTTCGTTTTGCTCGGGCTGTCCTGAACAGGCCATCGAAACCCAGAATCCACACAATCCCCACGACGGCAGCCACGGAGAGAAAAAGACGGCCCTGCAGGTTGGCCCACCTGTCCACAAACAGCACATACCGTAGCCAGGCGGCGTAGACCAGCGCGGGAGCAACCAGCAAGAACGCAAGAGATCGCGAGTCTAAGTCGCCCCCGCGGCGTACGCGCAGAGCTGCACCAACCGCGACAACGAGTGTCATCGCCACCATAACCGCAACCAGCGGCAGAATCGATGATACGAACGGCCAGATGATCCAGAAGGGCACCCAGAAGTAGCCGTAAACCGCCAGCGTCGAGATGACCACGAAGACAAGGCACGACCCCGGCACCATCACGAAATCCAGCCACCCCGACTGCAGCACGGGATCGTTGAGCGAGTGCGGCATCGGCGTGCCGTAAACCAGCCAGCACCTAGCGAACCACCACCCGCTCACCACAAGCGCCGGTCCAAGCACGACCAGCGCATCGCGGAGCACCTGCCTCGAGTTGGCGTATCGGTTTCGGCGGCACACGGCGAACGCAGCAAGGGCAAACATCGGCACCAGGATAAGGCCCTGAGCTTTCGTCAGGGCCGCCAGCCCGATCAACAGACCCAGAAAAGCCGCGGATCGGACGGTTATCGTGCCTGTCTTGAAGTAGCGCAGAATCGGCAGCATGGCCCGGGTAAACAGCAGCGAGATGAGCATCTCGTTATTGATAACCCCCGCC
The DNA here is from genome assembly GCA_049969195.1 of Armatimonadota bacterium. Lineage (GTDB taxonomy): Bacteria > Armatimonadota > UBA5829 > UBA5829 > UBA5829 > CALJES01. The sequence continues at coordinate 882 of JBMFPI010000246.1, read as the reverse complement.
ATGTATGAGGACGTAGGTATGAGCGCGACGAACGCGGTGGCGGCAAGGGCGTATCCCTCGCGTTCAAAATACTCTCGCGTCAGCGCGTACACCGAACCGATCCAGAACAGACCAACAGGAATATCGAGCAGCCGCAGGACACGCCAGATAAGGTCGTCAGCCGCGCCGACGGAGCGCAGCAGGGCAAAGAAAACAGCCATCAGCGCATAGTATAGGGGCGGCTGATGGCCCTCATGCGTAGACTCGGATTCCTGCGTAGGGGTATTCTTATGCGAGATCGGTGGGGGCGCGTGACTGATTGCGAGTGAGCGTATGTAGATGTAGTGAGCAGGCTCGTCCGGGGCGTATCTCAAGCGCGTGGCAAGCGAGTGGCCGGCCGCCAGCACGGCGAACACCCCGAGTATCAGCGCGAGAACGAGCCGATGCGGGACTATCATACGTGCGATTATATCATGCAGACCATCACACCTACGCGGCGGCGCTCCTCAGAGAGTATCGGTTCAGTATGGTGGACGCGAACGCCCAAGACCCCGTTATCCTGAACTCGATTCAGGAACCGTCGCTTCCGCGCCCGGATGCCAAAACAAGTTCAGCACGACGTGATTCTCGCTGAACTGAACTGTCCCACCTCAGGCTGTTGCGACAGGCGCGCTTTCGGCGATTCTGCGGCTTACTTGAGGAAGCTCGATCGGCGAAAACGCTGGGTTCGTGCTCTACCGCAACCTCGCCTGCGCACGATGAGCGGCAGGACATTTCGCTGCTCGGGGATAACATTAGCAGTGTCAGCTCTGCAAGACGAACTCAAGAGCCTGTCCCGTCGGCAGTGGAAAGCTGAGAGAGCTGGTGGTTCGACTCCGACCGGTTCTGCTAGAATCGGTTGGA
>JBMFPI010000245.1:0-5563 GCA_049969195.1 Armatimonadota bacterium | reverse complement strand
CCAGCAGAACGTCAGCCCTTACTCGATCTTTGCTAAGGGCACCCGACATCAGGCGCGTGTGATGGCGGGCGAAAAGCTTATCTGCATCACGACAGCAAGTGACGCCAAAAACGCGCGCACGAGTCCGCTGGGTCTGGCTGGTTCCTGGGCCGCGAATATTCGCGCCCTGCTTCTTATGCCCCCGATCATCCTGAGCGACCGGCAGGTGACAGTGCCTTTGGGCGAGAGCCGGGTGGTTGTGGTTTCCGGGGCTGCGACAGGTCCGATCAGCGCAAAGACCGACTGCGCCGAGGTTGCTACGTGCACGCCCGGGACCGACGGCCGCTATGTCCGGATATTCGGACGGCAGGTCGGACAGGCGACCGTGACCATCGAGGTCGAGGGGGAGTCGGCGCAGCTCAATGTGATCGTCAAGAAATATGCGGGCGCCCTGCCGGGGAGTGCGTTCGCCGAGGTCACGGGCAGTCCGTGTCCCGCGGGGCTTGTCGCTTATGCAGCCTCTCAAGCGGCGCTGCGCAGTGTGATCCTAGAACCCGGCGCCAGTGCGCGGATCGAGCGCATCGAAGGAGCCGATACGCCGTTAGGCGAGCGTATGACGCGGCAAATCAAAGTTAGGGTCGCCATAACGGGTCCCGGCTACATCGACTACTCGAGCACGTGCCTTGTCGAAACGCACAATTCGAGTATCCCGCCGGATCTACCCGAGAAGCTTTTCTACAGCAACAATCCCGAGCGGTTTACGAAGTATCAGGAGCTTTTCGCCGGCAGGCTCGAAGCGGATAAGCCGATACGAATCCTTTATCACCACCAGAACGCAGTAGGCAAATCTGCCCGGCTGCTTGTGGAGCTGGTTAACGCAAGCCCGACGGCCGCGGCGTTTCGAGTCTTCAGGGGGGTCTCAGCGCCGCTTGTGGATGCCGTGCTGGTCGGCTACCTCGCTGGGGCGGGGTTCCTCAAAGACCAGTTCTACAACGCCAGTGTAATCGAGCGCGTGCCCGCGCGGTCGAGACTTATCCTCGTCTCGGACGTGCTCGCGAACATGGAGACCTCGAGCGGCATACTGCAGGTGCGGCAGACTTCCGGGGATCCGGCCTATGTGCGAGTTGCGGCCGTGCCGCCGGAAATAGAGCCGTCACCGGTCGGCGCTGTCGTGCCTGCGCGGGATACGGTCGCGCTGCAGCCTTCGGAGCACGTGTACGCGTCCCCCGCCAAGACAATCGAGGCCGAGTATGTCGTAGGGAAGCAGTGGGCGTTCATTTCCATCGGCAGACACGCAATCGGCTCCTACGACGCCCAGCGCAAACTCGACGGCAACTACGGCGTCACATACGACATTAGGGTCAAGGTCGTGAACCCGACCGACCGACAGAAGAAGGTTCAGGTTGCGTTCGACCCGAGCGCGGGGCTGGCCTCGGGTGTCTTTATCATCGATGGGTCGATCGTCTCGGCAAAATACGCTCGGCCTCCTGATGAGGTGGTACTCAGGACGTACAATCTGAAGCGCGGCGAGGTGCGCAGCATGCGAATACTGACCCTGCCGCTGGCGGGCTCGAACTACCCGGCGAACCTGGTCGTGCGGTCGTAGCGCGCCCTCCGGCTTGCCGGATGGGACTTTAATCTGGTCTCAGCATCAGGGCATCCGAGTCGGTAGCTACCAGGCAGACAGGTTCGTGAATTCCTGAGGGATCGCCGGTGCTCGTCACGCGCACCGAGATCGTATTCGCGCACCCGTAGTTGATGTAAGGAGCTTCCGGAAACTCAAATCCCTGTGTGCCGAGCAACGGGTGGCGATTGTTCTCGTATGTGGTGCGGCCCGTGGCGTCAAAGTAGAATGGCCGCATTCTCAGGTCCATCCGGGGATGGGCCGTGCTCCTTACCGATTGCTCCCATGCCGGTTTGCCGTTCAGGTAAACTACGGCCTCCTCGCCAACACCGCCGAACCACACGAACACGTGCTTGAACGCCTTCCAATCCTCCGGGACGTAGAACTCCTGTTCATACACCCTGACGTTCCTGCCGGCCTGATTCAATTCCGGCTTCACTTTCCACGACTCCGGCAGCCTGATCACTCGGTAGTCGCCCGGATCGGCGTCGCAGGCTTTCCTGAACAGGCTGATCTGATCGGTCAGATCGGGTCTGCCCTCGCGAATGTGGGTCACCTTCTCTATGCGGGAGATATGCTCGAACTCATCGATCAAGAGCCTCAGCCTCGCCCGGTCAGATGATGTTCTGATACGTGGCTGGAACGCCCCGTAGTAGTCGACGAAGCCGATCTGCTGGCAGATTTGCACGTACAGGATGGGCAGCATCGCGATGTCGACACGACGTTTGGTGACGGGGTCGGTTGCCAAGCGTCGGGCTTCGGCGAAAAGGGTGAGGGCCTTATCCAGGTACTGTTCCCTTTGCAGGAAAATGATGTCGGGGTAGTATCGAATGCCGCAGATCATCTGGTTGTGATCTTGGGGCTTTGCGTGGTTGGTCTCCCACACATCCCACAGCATCATCTGATACTTCCAGATCGGCTCGGCGGCCTCGCGGAAGTAGCCGAACACGAAGTCCCGCATCAGGTCCTTGCTGTCCAGGCAAGGGTCCCAGAGCTTCTTGGCCCAGACCCAGCTCCGCATAGCCGCGTTCTCGCCGCCGGGGCTTTGATACGCGCCCTGAAGCATGATCCCTCCGGCGCCGTGTCCGATGAGGATTTCGATATCCCTGTCCACAACCTGCCAGTTCGGCATAGGAATGGGATAGTGGTGGAAGTTGACAGTATAGTGCCAAATAGTAGTATTGGCGCCGATGGAATGCCAGCCCTTGAGCGCCGAGCTAAACTGCTCGGTCTCAAGGAGCGTAAGGAACGGCCTTTTCCACGCGTGGCGGTCGGTGCAGAGCTGCACGACTACCCGGTCGCAAGGGCGGATCGTCTTCGGCGGCTTCACGGTGCCCATATACGCAAGTGTGCTGACTTTGACATTGGGAAACTCATCCCTGAGGGCTTCAGCAATCTTGTTGCAGAACTGAATCAGCGTCGCGGCAGGCGTGCCCTCGGGGCCGTCGATTCCCCTGCAGTTCTCACACTCGCAGTAGCCTGCGCAGTCGTTCTGCGAGACGCTCACCAGCTCGCTGTTGGGGTGCTGTCGCAGGTAGGCCCTGATCTTCTCGATGGCAATCCTGAGGACATCCGGGTTGGTGAGGCAGAGCTGAAGAGGCTTGCGCTTGCCGTCAACGAGCGAGTAGTACTCCGGGTGATCCGCGAAATACTGATCCGGCGGCACGAGCCAGTCAAACGAATGCCCGAACCAAGCATAGTCGGTCACGCCGCCCCATTCCTCTGGGATTTTGACCAGCGGGGCGTTGGTGCGATTCCGCAACGCCCAGTCCGGGTCAAATGCGTCCCAGTAGAACGGGTCGCGGATGTCCAGTCTGGGATTGTAGCAACGCGGGACCACGCGGACTTTGAGCTCCGGCATCCTCGGGATGTCGGGCGTGTAGCGATCATACCAGCGGCAGCCAAGGTCCTCTTCCAGAAGCGCGTATACGGCGTTGATCGGGCCGCGCCGGCTGCCGCCCAGAAGGAACAGGTTGCCGCCGCCCTGCAGAATCGCGTAGCCCTCCGACCCAAGGTCACATAGGCTTCGGGGCAGAACGCGGCCGTGAAGCATGTATGATTCGAGAAGATTTGTCCGGCCGATGCTGATGAACTTGCCGTCGGGGTCGGCAGCGCTCTCCGATATGATTGAAAACTCCGCGCCGGTGATCTCTCGCAGCCAGCGAGCCAGGTCCTCAGCAGCCTTGCGGTCCTGTGTGGTCGGAGAGTCCGGGATAACAATGGTGTAACCCGTCTTGCCACCCGCCGCAAGCGTGAGCTCCGCCCCCGGCTTGCCTCTTGGCTTGAGAGCGTTAAACCGACCATCGGCAGCGCACCCGACGACTGTAATCAGCAAGGCCGTGCACGCCAACAACAGTTTCATCACGCGATGCCTCCCCGGTGGCCTTCGCCGACACCGAGCAAGGTTCCTGCCCGCTGTAGAGTCGGGGGACAAGATGTGGCCGTGAACGCCCATTCAGCGCCTGGATGTGCGCGAGTATTACCCGACGGCGGAGCAGGGGGATGTCAGGGCCCTGAAAGCTGTGTGATATCGGATTGGGACCTCACTCGGAGCAGGCGCCGCAGTTTGAGCGGTTTGGCCTTAGCACGCACCGATGCCGGTCACTCTCACGTAGCGCCCCGTGCCGGGCACCGTACACCCCTCGGAACCACGCACCTGACGCCCGGCTCGCCGAACGCGTCCAGCACAAAGTAGTCCGTGCCCGACTCGGCGACCCTGCCGCAGATCGCGACCAGGCGGCCGACGTCGGTCAGCCCCCAGGAATCGGCGACTCCCGGCCTGCACTAGGGCCGGGGCACGACACCCGGGTCCGTCCGACATCGAAGTGGCTGGTCCCCGCGACGGCTCGGGACGGAAAATGCTGCCTATAGAGTCCGCGTAGTCATTTCCCGAACACAAGCAGGAGCTGTTACGGGTCGGAGCTAACCATCTTTCTGAGGTGAGCCAATGCCATACAAAATGATTCAGGTGGGCACCGGCGGGTTCGGCCGCTGGTGGTGTTCCACGTTTATTCCTCCGAATATGAAAGACGGCCTCGTCGAGGTGGTGGCTGCCGTCGACGTCAATCCTGACGCGCTCGGCAATGCCAAAGATGCCCTCGGACTGCGCGACGATCAGCTCTACACGGACGTTCGCAAGGCATTCGACGAAAACCCTGCAGACTTCTGCTCGATAGTCGTACCTCCCGCGGCGCACGAGCAGATCGTGGATATCGCGCTCGAACACGACCTGAACATCCTCTCCGAGAAGCCCATCGCGGACACGCTTGAAGCGTCGTGCCGGATCGCGGCGAAAGTCAGGCGGGCCGGAAAGAAGATGGGCGTCACGATGAGCCACCGGTTCGACCAGGACAAGACTACGCTAAGGCACGAGCTCAGATCGGGGCGCTACGGCGCATTGGACTACCTGGTGCTTCGGTTCACTTGCGACTGCCGGCGGTACGGCGCGTGGGGGGCTTTTCGCCACGACATTCCGGACACCCTGATGGTTGAGGGGGCTGTGCACCACCTCGACATCCTGGCCGACCTGGCCGGGGCGAACTGCGACGCTATCTACGCCCAGACCTGGAATCCGCCGTGGGGTGAGTTTAAGGGAGATAGCCAGGGACTTGTAATAATGCGCTGCTCGAACGGCGTGCGCGCGACATACGAAGGCGCCAAGACCAACGCCGTCGGCCTTAACGGCTGGACTAAAGAATACATCCGCGCGGAGTGCGAGAAAGCCACCCTAATCCTCGATCACCGCGCGATCGAGAAGTTCAACTACAACCCGGCCGGAAGTTACAGGCGACACGGTGAAGGCGAGCCGGTCCCGCTCTTGCAGCAGCCCAAATGGTCGAATGCCTGGCTGATTGAAAAGTTCGTGCACTGGCTCGACGGAGGCGAACCGATGGAGACCAACGTAGAGGATAATCTGCAATCCGTCGCGCTCGTGTTCGCCGCAATCGAAAGCAGCCGAAC
>JBMFPI010000244.1:0-5589 GCA_049969195.1 Armatimonadota bacterium | reverse complement strand
CCGATTCTAGCAGAACCGGTCGGAGTCGAACCACCAGCTCTCTCAGCTTTCCACTGCCGACGGGACAGGCTCGCCGGACGCGGTCTACTACTATCGGATAGTCGCGGTCAGCCGCCGCGGCGCCAAAAGCCGCCCCTCAAACGAAGACAACGCGAAGTCAAACTCAAAGCGCAGAATCTGGGATGCCGAAATCGTCAGCCACAACGTCCCCGCCAACATGAGCTTGGGCGACCGGCAGATCGTCTCGATCACTATTCGCAATACCGGCACTAGGCCGTGGAGGCTCAACGATCCGGGCGAAACCCGGATATTCTTGTGCAATACCGCGCTGTGGGGAGATGACGACGAAGGGCGCCTGCCGACTATACCGCTGGATCAGAGCGGGAAAGAGACCGTGAACACGGGCGAGGACGTCACGGTCCAAATCCCCTACGCAGCCGTCAAGAAAGGTCGTTTCGAGAATCACTGGGTAATGGCGCTTGAAGTCCCCGGCAGACAAAGAGTGTACTTCGGCTCGCCACTGTTGACCGAGACAGTAGTTGCGGATGGTCCGGGCTTGCAGCAATGAGTACAAGCCAAGTACGCGTCTCACGAGTCACGCGGTTTGTTCTGGACTAGGGTCTACGTTGATGAACATATGCTTTCCGATGTCGTGTATCCTGGCTCATGTGATTGCGGGCGGCGTCACAGGCGACGACTACAATGGCCGCTACTGCTCGGGAAAGGGCAATGCAGCCTATCTGCGGCTTATCGACCAATCGTTCGGGTTTTTCCATCCTAACCCATACAGACAGAACATTTCGATGCTCTACATCGGCAAGGAGGAGCATCTCTGCGAGAACCATAGCTGGTACATGTGGTGGATCCAGAACAGCTATGGTCCCACATTCTGCGCGCTTCCGTTCCTGAAGGAGCCGTGGGTTACGGCCCTGCAGAATGCTCAGGACCTGTGGTTCAAGTTCCAAGGGGACGGCAAACGGGTGGGCGCGATCCCGCCCGAACCCGCACCGGACGGCAGCCTGTGCGACTGCGCGGGGCCCGATACCGTCATATACAAGCAGGGCGATCTGGACTGGAAGAAGCACGATTGGTTCTACGAAGCTGCCGCCGCCGGCGTGCTGATGCAGGCCGAGCTACTCCTGATCAGCCGCGACCTGAACGCGATACGGCGCTACTTGCCCAGCCTGGAGCGAGCATGCAACTTTATCGAGAGGCGGCGCGACGCGCAGAACAACCTGTTCCTGGTAGGGCCGGCCTCTAATCTCCTTGCGCCGAGCTACGGCGGGGTTCGGATGCCGAATGGCACTTTCGGAAAGGGCTACCTGACAGGACTTTCGGTCACATACGCCGCCGCGCTCGACCGGATGATCGAGCTCTGCAAGCTCGCGGGCGACAGGAAGAAACGTTCCGTCTTCGAACGCCGGCTCCGGCTTACGCGCAAATCGCTGCCTCTCCTGATCACTGACGAAGGCTACTTCATCAAGTCGATGGAACCGGACGGCACGAAACATGGAGTATATGGGCAGCAACGATACGGCTACCTGGAGGTAGCTCCGAACGTTGATGCAGTTTGCCACCGGCTTCTGGACGACAAGGCCTCGGAGCGGATCATAGCTAAGCTCTGCTCAATCCCCGAACTCAGGCCCAATGGGATGCTCGTTACGAACTATCCCTCGCTCGACGATACCTACGCCTATTGGGGCGACAATAAGCAAATGGAGGAGCACGATCTGCTCAGATACGGCCGGTGGGTCAATGGCGGCGTGTGGACGACTATGGAAGCCCGCGCGATCATGGCGTACTACCGAACCGGCCGGTACGACTGCATAATGCGCTCGGCCCGGGCGATTATGGAGTTCGCCAAACGCTTCCAGCTCGACGCGCCGCTTCAGAATTTTGGAAAGAGTGTCTGGTTCGAAAGCAACTCGGTCAACTTCTGCTACGACTCCCTGGGAGTGCCCGCCGCGATCGTAAGGGGGCTTTTTGAATACGTCTACGAGGCCGACAGCCTGACCCTGTACCCGCACATCCATCCATCCATCCGCTTCTATCAACAGAAAGAGCCCGTCCGGTTCGGCGACAAACGGATCACTATCAGCGTAGCGAATGCGGGGCCGTGGATCGCATCTGTCAGGGTTAACAACAGGAGAATCCGCGTAGATGCGCCTGACTGTGTAGTACTGCCATACGCTGACCTGCCCGCAGAGGCAACTGTGGAGATCGAAACCGGCGGTGCCTGGCCCGCAGACATTCCGGATGCGGACGCGAGCTTCGCCGAACCCGACCCGGAACCTGCGGGCGCTGCCGAGCTGCCATCGCAGCTTGCTGTCCAACTCAGAACACTTCAGTTGACGAAAAAGAAAATCGCCCGGGAACCGGGCGCGGATTATGAGAGGGCGTTTCTATCCGAAGCAATCTTAGCCCACGAAACTTACGCCCAGCGGAAGGCGATGGACGACGCAGGGCTGTTTCGGGATATGGACGCTACCAGGCGCACCGCAGTACTCGCGTCATACCAGGACGCCGCCGCGCAGATGTACGCGGGATTCGAGATGCACATGACGCGCTGTGCCGCGTCAGGCGATCCGCGCCTGAAGAGACTCGCTGCTATGTTCGAGGAGTCGAAAAGACAGTAGGAGGTTCGTCCGGCAACTTCGGACGCGGCGTGCTACCTGTCCCACCGCAGGTTTCGAAAGATCGGCGTGCGATCTACACTCGACACACCCGCAAGCCCCAGGAACCATACATCAGCCCATTTCCGGAGCGGGTTGCCGGCCGGGTCGCGGAAGTCCGACCGCTCGAAGCGAAGCGTAACCCAGCCCGGCCGATCTCGAGGAACGCTGGGCCGGCAGGTGTACTCCGGCGCCGCGCCATCGGTCGCCCGGCCGGCGACCCGCACCTCCAGCTCGGTCGGCGCGAGCGGCGAGTAGCAGTCCAGAAGCAGAGCCCTGTCGTCGTCTCCGCCGCGCCACTGCGGGTCGCCGATCTTGTGCGTGCCAAAGTTGAACTTTAGTGTGCCGTCAGCCATCACGAACGGCGGGTTGTCGCAGTCGAACGGCGCAACAGTAAACCCACGTTCCCCGGCGGGTCCCGTCCAGACTCTGAAATAGGAGTCGTAGATCTTCGGGTCAGGGTACGCAGGGACCCAGTACCAGTTGGCGGAGGTCTCCATCGAGTCGATGAGCGCTTCCCGCCCGAGAGTCGGCCGAAGGCTCGGTGAAAGCCTTGTCGAAAGCTCGGCTAGTCTGGAGCTGACTTTCTCGCCGGAACGGTATAACACGTTAGCGAACGCGTAGATCCTGTCGCCCTCGCTCACAAAGGGAGCATCAGCAATCCAGCACTGCTCGCATCGGCGCGTGTTCTGAGCCGCTCTCCAGAAGCGTCGCATGGAGACCGCCTCGTTCAATGCGTAATACACATCGACCTTCTCGATTGGCTTACTCTCATCCGGGGTAACGATGATTCGAGGAACCTCGCCGGCGCGGTCGAACTCGATCCCGGGCGTCTTCGGCCAGTTGTGGGTCCGGGCCTTCAACAGCCGGTCCATCCACAAAGGAAGAACTCTGCTTTCCGGCGGCTCCATGTGATGGTTCCAGCGCGGCGTGTAAAGCAACCTGACTGTACTCGACCCGAGGCGATCTATCGTGTCGAATGCCGAATCGAGACTGAACGCGCCGTCGTTGGTTGCGGTCATGTACAGCACAGGGCAGGTCACGAGAGGCGCATAAAATGCGGGAGAGCCGGGGTTGTCCCGGAAAGCCGCTTTCTGTATTTCCGGGGTGACGTTCCTAATCGGGAACCCGCGCTTGTCACGGAATGCGGATGCCGCCCCATAGATCGGCACGATAGTCTTGACACGGCTGTCAGTCCCAGCCAAGAGCCAGCACAACCATCCGCCGGCCGACACGCCGTACGCCCCCAGTCGGTTCGGATCCACCCGCGGATGATTCTCTAGAAGCGTAAGAGCCCGCCGCGCCGCCAGGCAATAGTGATACCAGCTGTCGCCCTTCGGCGACCGTTCGGCTGCAGCACTTGCGGCGAAGCTAGCCATCAACTGCTCTACCGCAGGCCCCCAGCGCGTGAAATGCTCTCGCCTGTACTGCGGCAGACCGAGCTTGTTGGTGCCGCCCGAGTAGTCGAAGCTCACACAAACATATCCGCGCCTCGCCCAGAACCGAACCCATTCGAGGTAAGCGGTCTGTCCGCCCCCATGGCAGTACAGAACTCCGGGCAACCTTCTGCTTCTGATCGGTGCGCCGCGATATGCGTAGACACGCGTCTTGACGCCGTCGATTATCTGGCCGGTGAAGTAGAGCTGCTCTATGTGGATGCCGTCCTCGTCCCACTCTCTGATGGTCTCTATTTCAAGCGGATCCTTGCGCGGGTCGAAATCGGCATAAAGGGCGCGGATCATTGAAGAGACCTCTTCGGATTTCGACGCACCGGCTGCCGCGCCGGCGGCGACAATTGTAACAACAACGGCCGTGACGGCAAGAACAAGATCTTTCATATCCAGGCGGACTCCCGGCTGGCTTCACCTGTGGGCAAAGACAGAGAGGCAGCACTTGCTTCTCAGGACGGTCCGAGCGTCCTGCAGGGCTCAACCACCGCTGCCGCAACCAGTTTACCGTGCAGCGCAGCAGGTGTCAAGCACATATGCGCAGTTCTCGGCACACTCGCGCACTTGCGCGCGTCAGTTACTTGTTGTTTTCACGGCGCGTGTGATACAATGACTCGGACGCAAGAACAAACATTAGTCGGCCAGGAGCACGGAGCAAGTGGATAGTTTCGGACAGGATCACAACCGGTTGGCGTTATACGACATTCGCGATTTCGGCGCAGTCGGCGACGGCGTTACGTTGAACACCGCAGCGATTCAACGAGCAATCGACGCGTGCGCTGCGAACCACGGCGGTACAGTAATCGTGCCGGCAGGCAGATTCCTCACCGGCACCTTGCGGCTGAAGAGCAACGTTACACTCCGTCTGGAAACCCGGGCGGTTCTCGTAGGCAGCACGAACCTGGCAGACTACGCCGTCGACATAGCCCGATGCGGATTTGAGAGAGAAAGGCACATCGACAAATGCCTGATCTATGCCGAGAACGCGGAGAATATCGCAATCAGTGGCCGAGGAATAATTGACGGTCAGGGCGCCGCGTTCAAAGGACAGGCCGAGGGCAGCGCGGGAGGCGAAAGGCCGATGCTCACCCGCTGCTATCGCTCCCGGAACATCCTATTCGAGGGGGTAACGCTAACAAACGCCGGGTCGTGGTGCTCACACTTTCGAGAGTGTACGGACGTGCGGATAACCGGCATCACCATCCACAACCGCGTGAGCTGGAATAACGACGGGATCGACCTGATGAGCACCAGCCGCGTGCGAATCTCTCATTGCACGATCATCTGCCTGGACGATGCGATCTGTTTCCAGAACATGTCCAACGAGCATCCCGTCGAGGATATTGTGATCACGAATTGTATCATGAGCACTCGCTGGGCAGCAATACGGTCAGAGCCTGTCCCGTCGGCAGTGGAAAGCTGAGAGAGCTGGTGGTTCGACTCCGACCGGTTCTGCTAGAATCGGTTGG
>JBMFPI010000243.1:0-5661 GCA_049969195.1 Armatimonadota bacterium | reverse complement strand
CCGATCGGCAGATACTGCGCCGTGCCGCCGGTGTAGACCTTCATACCGGCCACGCCGAGCCCGCTTTCCTTGGAGTACTGCTCGACCCAGAACCACCTGCCGGCGTCGTACCCGCCGACATCACCCGGGTCGACGTAGGTCACGATCAGCGGGTTGGCCGAGGCGTCGATGATGACGCCGCAGTCAGGCTGCCGTTTTACGGTGCCAAGATCGGTGAGCGTCTGAATGACCTTGATGTCGCCGGGGCCGGGCCTCAGAGCAAACCTGGAACCCCAGCCGTAGAGCTGCCCTGCTACCGCCGTCAGCTCGATCAGATCGCCAGCGTTCGGCCGGGTCAGTCCCGTGCTGGCCGGAGTGTCGAGCAGGACGCTGACCTCCATAGGGTTCGGGTTCGTCGAGTAGGTCGGCAGCTCGATGATGAATGTGCTGTCGTCAACCACGCGCTTGACCTGGATCGCCCCCAGGTGCCAGAAGCGTCCGTGCCAACTGCTCTCGATGGCCCATTGCATTTCCGTCGGGGCCGGGAAGGTCTGGCCCGTCGCGACCACATAAGGCTGCTTGTTGGGCGTTATGACCGTCTCGGGGTCCTGCGTGCCGAGGAAGTGGTAGATAGTTCCTTCGACCACGACCTTATCGCCAATCTTATACACCGGATCGGCCGGTGTTACGTTTCGAACGTCGATCCGGAGACCCTGCTGCTGATTGGCCTTGGAGCGGTCGGAGATGTAGTAGAACCCGTTGTAACCCAACTGACCTTCGCCGGCCGCAGCGCGCATGATCGTGCCGACCACACACACCACCTCGCCGGTCGATCGCCATACGGCGTTGTTCGGGTCGTTAGGATCGATCCAGCTATATTTGGCGTGGAAGATGTCCATCGGATCCAGCGTGAGGTCGTTGCCCGTCGAGTGACCGTTCAGACCGACGCTCACGTTGATCGGAGTGGACGAGTTCTCCTTATGCGTTGCCTTCGACGCCGTCACCGTGTATGTGACGTCGTTCGTGACGAGCAGGCTGTAGTTGCCGTCCTGGTCGGTCAAAGTCCAGTACTTCTCGACTCCATCAAGGCTGGCCGATACCCTTGCGCCCTGGATCACCTCGCCGGTCATGCTGTTCCTGACCGTGCCCTCGATCCATCCGCCGACAACGGTGACCTTCACGGACCCAGTACCGGCGGGTACATCCGGGTGCTGGTCCTCCACGGTCAGCGGCAGGTCGTACTCGCCGGCTGGCGTTCCCGACGGCGCGGTAAAGGTGAGCGAGTAGGTGGCGTTGGTCCCGGAGCCTGAAACGAAGTTCATCGGCACCGGAGTCCCGGAGCCGTAGATCGGGCTGAGGTCGATTTTGCAGTTCTTGATATCGGTATAACCGTTCTGGTCGCGCACAACGGCCGTAACGGTGACGCCGGTTACCCCGTCGGCCGGAAGCGGCCCGGACGCGTTCGCACTCACAAGTACGGGCGTGAAGTCGCCCGTCCACGCGTAGCGGCCTGCCAGCCGGCTGTTGGTGGAGCCGGTGTCGGGCGGAGCATAAAGGCCGACGATGTAGCCGCTCATATAGAAGCTTGCGTTCCCCGCGACCGCCGCCAGGTTACCGAACTTATCTGACCGCAGAGCCAGCGCCCGCTTTGCTGTGGGACTGCACGCGATCCCGAACTTCTCCACACCCACGGGCGGATTGGCATACGGGTCGGCGTCCACGAACGCGCGCGAAAGATCGATCTTGTAGATCGCCGAGCTGTCATCGTCCGCGAAGTTCGTATCGATGTAGCGCGACAGCCAGATGTAGTTGCCGTCAGCCGACAGCGTAAGCCCGTCACCTTTCCGGATGTTAGGGTTCGGGTTCAGCGTGTAGCCGGGCCCGGTTATCAGGTTGCCGTTCATATCGAACGCGAACAGCTTGCCGCCGGAGTATCCTCCCTGATTGTTCAAAGTTGACACGTAGATGATGCCAGACGGCGTGATGTCCGGCTGCGTGTCCATACCCTCGGCGGGGTAGTCGTATCGGGTGCATGTCGGGATCGGCCACGAAGACCCGGACGAGGTCATCAGGGTTGCGTAGGTACTCGTGGGCGCGGAGGCGGTGAACTGCGTCGCAGCAAGCCTCAGGTTGCTCTCGGGTCCCTCGACGGCCATGAAGCGCGGGTACGTGGTTGTCGAGACCGTCGACGCCGAGTGGCTTTCCAGATCAGGGCTGAACCGATATACTTTCCTGAGAGAGTAGTCGCTCACGTAGACGTATCCGTCGTCTCCGACGTCAACGCCCCACGGCGCCGAGGTGCCCCAACTGATCCCGAACAGGCCTCCCTTCACGAAGTTGCCTGCCGGGTCCCACATCCAGACGCCCTTGCGTTCCCCAAACCAGTTGACCGCGTAAACGTACCCGAAATACGGGCTGGCTGGGTTGGTGTTGACTGCGGCCACCAGCCAGTGCGTGCTTATGCCGTGGTATGTATCCTCCCACAGCGGGACAAGGTCGGTCCCCGATATCGGGGCGGCCGTGGCGGTCACCACCACGTCGTAGGTCCCTGGTGGGGCCGGCGATCCGCCGTCGTCGTATGCATCCCAGAACCACACGTTCTCGTGGTTGCCTCTGGTCAGGTTTGCCGGATCGGTCGTGGTCCAGGTTCTGACGGTGACCGGGGAAGCGCCCTGGGTCTTGATCTCGATCTTGACCTCGGTGGCGTCCGTGTTGAGCATGTACGAAACGCCGTTGGGCACGCTGACAGCGGGCGGGTCAAGCGGGTTGCTCGGATACGAAGGTCCCACCCTCCACTTGTAGATACCAATTGCGCCCCACGAGCAGGACGCGCTGAGTATCAGCGCGACGAGAAGCGCCGATACAATGAACTGTTTCTTCATCTGGAATCCCCCCTCTCAGTTCATTCCGAACCGATTTCTAGAATGGTTTATCAGTTACTGGTTATTCCGTGCAGGTCCGGCAACTGCCCAATACTTTTGCGAGGTTCGGACTCGCTAGCACCCGCAAGCGAGCGTTTGGATAGAACAATGCTGAGGCCCTACGTCCGCGAAAGGATTGGGTGCTTCACCGGCCGGACTCCCCCTCCTGTCGGCCGATCATGCAACGAAACGGGGTGGCTGCCTGGAGCGGCGCTCCGTGTGGCTGCCACCCCTTTCAAGGGGGACAAAACCCCATCAATTTCGTAGTGGCCGGATTTCGTTTTGTTGCTTGTTACGCGTTGCCCGATTCGTCCTACGGATTGTAGGCCGGGATGATCAGAGCGATGTTGTCCTTCATCGTCAGGAGCCAGTAGGCCGTCTTCGCTCTGAGCGTGTCGTCGTCCCCCCAGCCCTGGTAGGTCATAGTGAGCGTGTTACCGGACGCGTTATCGAAGTACTGCATCGACTCCTGGACCCAGCCGGCGTTGACCGCTTCGTCCCAGGTCTTGAGGGTGGTTCCGTCCGTGAACCAGATGTTGTCGCCCGTTCCACCCGGGCCGTTGGTCGGGGTGTCGTGGTTGAACGGGTGACCGATCAGGTGCCAGCCGCCCTGGCCGGCATCGCTCTGGATACCGGGCAGCGAGATCCACATATCGGTCATGGTCCCGTTGCCGTCCGGAACACCATCCGGAACGCCTTCGTAGCTGAAGCTAGTTGCGCCGCCGCTGTTCTCCAGCCAGTAGCCGTCCCCGAGCAGGATATTTCCGAACGGGCCGTTGGGGTCCCCGTCATAGTAGTACGTGTTCCCTGTGACAGCGTCATACCGGTTGAGCGCGTAGAACACGTCAACGCCGGCAAACACCGCCGACGGCTCCGGGTCGAACGGGACCAGCGGGCACGCAACGTAGTTCCAAGGACTGGCAGCACTGTACAGGTCTATAGTGACGCTGTCAGCAACGCACATCCCCGAACCAATAACGAGCAACGCAAGCACTAAACCTAATGTCCTCATCGTTTCACCTCCTTTCGGTAGTCTCACTTTCGATTGAGATTTGGTCAACACGCTTCCACCTCCCCCTGGTAAGGATTTTACTGCGCCTGCCTTTTTCCCTTCTGACCCCTTTATAGCACAGGAACTACGATCTGTCAACCTGGTAATATTACTTGATTGCCCCGGTATTATCTATTATCCGGCTGAATTGTCCTCGATCCCGTTATCCCACTCGGGCCAACGGAGCTCTCGCTATCTCGCGACCCTCTTCGTCCTTTTTGCCCCTCCGTGCCAATCTCAACATCTCTGCGATGCTCTGTCGAGTTGACCACGACTCGTTCCCGCCGTCCAACCGATCTTGGCTGCGAAGGCTCCAAAGCACGCGACCCTCTGGCTATGCCCGGCGGACGAATTGATAACTGCGTAGAAAATGAGTGCTGGTTTCGTGACCGGGCTGCCGGTCCCGGATAGCATCGAAGCAGTGTTGTGGTGTTGTTTGCGGGATCTTTCTTGATCCTCTTTTCCTCTCTTTACGGAGGATTAGGTCACCTTCCTTTACGTGTCGGCTCCCGCGTCAATTTGGGAGAGAAAAGCCGCCGGCCGGGAAGACCGGCGGCTTTTGAGTCCAATTGGTGCACCAAGAATGTGTCTTGCTTTTACCTTCTTGGCATTACCTTCTTCGGCGGGCGACGAACCCCGCCAGGCCTACGAGTCCACTCGCCAGAGCGAGAATGCTGCCCGGCTCAGGGATCGGCTCGCGCTTGAGTGTGAAGAAGTTCTCCAACACTGTGCCGGGTTGAATCGGGAACACGGTCTGGAACTGCGGCGCCAGGGACGTACCGTTGCTCTTCGGGTCATACGTGTACACGAGCGTGTTGCCCTGATACAGATTCACCTTGAACGCGTTCGCCGGGTCGGACTCCCAGTTGTCGTCCAGGTCGTTGGCCGCGCCGGTCTCGTTCCAGAGATGGAGCCTGAACCAATTCATCTTGTACGTCTGGCGTGTAGCTACTGTGATGTTCCACACCAGCACGTCGCTCGGTGACCCGGGCAGCACAATCCGGCGGAAGTAGTAGTTGGGCTCCGAACCGGTGATGTACGCGTACACCTGGTCTCCTACCGGCACTGACGAATTCTGCGCTGTTGTGGCGGCCGTTCCGTAGATGTTGACGGCTCCGCCGTTGCAGTTGTTAAGGTCCGTCACGCGGAGCTTTATCGTCCACGCCGTGTCGAAAGCCGCCGACGCGGCTGTCGCCATAACCGCTAGCATGACGACAGACAACACAATAAGCCTTTTCATCATTTCACCTCCTCCCCTGTGTAGAGATGCGACTTGTAATTTGAGATTGTCGCTTTCCCTTGTGCTCTGCAATTCTGCTATTCCCCTTTCTAGCTCATCTTGTTGAGTTCGGGCATTCTCACTCATTTGCTGTTGTTGCAAATTTCGTGCCAAACGCACCTCGCTCGACCGTGCATCGCCTCAGAGGAAAGAGCACAAGCCTTGAATCCTTTCAGAAACGCTTGCCGGTGCGCAAGCCACCCCGCGCTGCCCCGTTCGGATTCTATCACCAGTGACAGTAGTTGTCAACCCCCAACGAGGAAAATCAGGTAATAGTACTTGCGCGACAGCCGGCTGTGAAGATATCTCGCGGGTACGGCGGATCGGACTTTTCGAAGGAGTAGACGAAACCTTCGCCCGACCTGCCAGCGTTTTTTCTCCCTCCATCCCCAGGCTTCCTGCTTTCGGCGGCTCTTATTTCCCCGGCGGGA
>JBMFPI010000242.1:0-5665 GCA_049969195.1 Armatimonadota bacterium | reverse complement strand
CTGCATTTTGTGTTCAGTCTCCCTTCTGTCGGCTGGCAAGTTCGGAAATCCTGGATATCAGGAAGGATTCGAAGGACGAGGCGTCCACATCAGTGCAAACGTCCAGTGCCCCGTCGGGGTCCGAATAGTAGGCTACGCGGCCGTCGTCGAGCACCTGAGCCCGCATTTTTCTAGTGGTGACAAGCGACGGCTTAAGCACAGTGGACACGGCAAGCGGATCGTGCATATAAGCAACCTCGCGCCCGGTGATATCGAGATACCGGCTTGTCATCGCGGCGAGGTATTCCCCGAACGGCGTTGTGCGGAGTGCGGCAACCTCACCGGAGTGCACCTTAACACGCATGGTGACATTGAGCCCGACAACAGTCGCCGGTATGCACGACTCCATCACGATCCTGGTTGCGATAGGATCGACACATCCGTTGTGTTCGCGCGAGGCCGATTCAATTCCGTCGCCTTCGTAGGTTGAAGCCATTATCACCAGCTTGCCTATCCGACGCATCGTGTCGGGCGCACGTCGGATTGCTTCGGCGATATTGGTCATAGGTCCAATAGAACAGAGCGTGACCCGGCCCGGATCACGCTCGATCGCATCCAAAATGAAATCAACAGCCCCGTCTCGTGGTTCCAACCCGGCAATGTCCGAAAAGTCTGTCTGCGACCCTTCGTGGCCCGCCCAGAAGGTCGGTGCGCCCTCTGTGAGCGGCCTGGACAAGCCTTTGAAGACCGGCACGCAGAGGCTGTTCGCGAGCCTGAGCATTTTCAGTGCAATTCGCGCACGAGTGTCGAGATCGGCGTGAACAAGAGTCACCCCAAGTAGCTCGATCTCCGGCGACGCGAGGCACAGCGCGAGCGCCCAGGCGTCATCAACGTCCGTGCCGATGTCTGTGTCGAGTATGAGCTTGATCATTCGTCCGGTAGACAACATGAAAGCAGCTGAGGCCAGGTACGAACCTCTACTTTATAGCACAAACCCCCACCCCATACAAGACTCTATCCGGCGACGTTGCTGCAACAGAACGCAGGCCCTGCGTTTTTGGCAATTCGACTCTCCTCGACAGGGCAGTCGGCCTCTGCAGCATACCCGGGCATGACGCCCGTAGGAGCGGTCCCAGATGACCAAGAATCGCATCGTGTGATGGCAGTGTTCTAGCTATGTTCGTCATGCTAATTGCGACACGGCGGAAGCGTGATCTTGCCGAGGATAGCCCGGTGTGCTGCACCCGTCGCTGAAGGCACATTCGACGACATGCCCCTCACGGTTTCCGACCCCAACAGCGCGAACGCAACAGCTTCCTTTGCGTCGCTCGGGACACCGAAATCGTCAATTCTGCGCGCGCGCAATCCCGTCGCATGCCCGAGCATTTGCACCAGAACAGGATTCGCACCACCCCCGCCCGATATGATCAGCTCGTCTATTCCGCCCGGCAAGAAATCCCGGTACGAGCGAGCGATCGACTCCGCCGTAAGCGCGGTAAGCGTCGCAACAATATCCTCCGCGGTCAGCGTCTTCACCGCAGGCATCGACAGGACATCTGCCAGATAACAAGCACCGAATTGTTCCCGGCCAGCAGTTTTCGGAGGCCGCTTCGCATAGTAAGGGTGCTCCAGAAGCCGTTCAAGCAGGGCAATGCAAACTCCACCAGACGCTGCCATCTTTCCATCAACATCGCACGACAGACGGCCGCCGGTGAAATGTGAAGCGGCTAGGTCGATGAGCATGTTGCCCGGCCCGGTGTCGAACGCGATTACATCGTCGAGCGAACACCCTGCGGGCAGGTAAGTAACGTTAGCAATTCCTCCGATATTCTGCACGGCGCGGGACCGCTTAGGATCGCGCAGGAATACGAAATCAAAGTAGGGCACGAGCGGGGCGCCTTGTCCTCCTGCGGCCATATCCGCCGTTCGGAAATCGCTCACAACCACTGCGCCCGTTTGCTCGGCGATGATCGCCGCTTCTCCGATCTGAAAAGTGGAAGCGCCGCCCTGTTCGGACTGCTCGCCCTTGTGGAACAAGGTCTGTCCGTGAGATGCTATCAGATCGACCTTGTCAACGCTGACGCCGACCCGCTCGGCACAGGAGACAGCCGCATCTGCAAACAGCTCGCCGACCGCGAAATCAAGTTCGCTGATCTCGCCTGCCGGGATGGGGGCGCCGCTTGCTGCGTTCATCAACCGGTCGCGGACTTCAGCAGGATACGGCGTGCAACAAAACCCCCGAAACTTGATCACCGCATCAGGCCCGCTGCCGGCGATCTCGACGAGTGCGGCATCGATGCCGTCCAGAGACGTCCCGGCCATTAGCCCGACGACGGTCAGGTTTGCCTCACGCGGCACGGTTGTGTATAATCTATATGGCACGAGTTATCAATTCCCTGCAAGTGTTGAGGTGGTATATGCCGACGTACGTCTACCGGTGCAAGACCTGCGAGCACCAGTTCGAGACTGTTCAGAGGATCACCGAGGAGCCCGTGAAGCAATGCCCGGAGTGCGGCAGCGAGGTCAGCAGGCTGCTTTTCCCGGTCGGCATCGTTTTCAAGGGCTCCGGATTTCACGTCAATGACTATCCTAGCTCCGGCCGCGGCGGAAACGGCAGGAAGCCGGGCTCCAAATCGGAAGATGAGTCCAGGTCCAAAGAACCGACCGCAGCGGCCAAGGACTGATTGCCCTTGTTGTGCTTTCTCCAAGAACCCCACCAACACGGGCTAAACCCAAACAAAACATAGCCAGGCTCCCCGCCTGGCTATGTTTCGCTGTGCCATATACGCAACCGGATAAACGAAGCCACTTAGTCAGCGCGTTTGCGCAGAAGCCGACCCGGATAATCGCTCGGCGAACGCGCAGGCCTGCGCGTAGAGTGCGGCATCGATGATCGTTCGGCCGTTAGCAATTGTTGGGACAAGGTTGGTCCGCATACTGCCACCATTTACATTAACTATCGAACTGCCAATCTTGACTTCTATCTTCAAGTTATGGACGTAAGCGGTGGCAGTGCGGGTCTGGCTATCCCAAAAGACAATCCCGCCGAGCTCGTTCACCAGGTCTCTGAGCTTGATCTTGCCCTTAGCTTGCAGCAGGCGTTTTTCGAGAACTGCCTTCCTGTCGCCTTGTGCCGGTGGGGGATATATGATGCCGTTGCTTGTCGACAGCGACCGCTCCCCCTCTCGAAGCGTCGGAAGCATTGCTGTAAGAACGGGCTTCGGCGCTGCGGCAGCCGCTTCGGGAATCGGCGCCCGAGGGGCCTCCGGATCCCTGCCCATCGGATTCAGTGCCACCTGTGTTCGGCGCGCGGCCGGAGCCGATTCTTCGACCACAACGGACTTCGGGCTGGAATTCACCAGGCCACTCAACACACTCGGTTCTACCGCATCCGCACGAGTGGCGGCAACGGGCTTCGTGCTCGTCGAACGCAAAGCAGGCGCGACCCGCAACCCGGGCGAACCCGGCTGTACCGGTTTCGGAAGCACAAGCTCGGCCTCGGCCGGAGCCGGCACAGGCTCGGCAGGGGATAGTTGTTCGAACGTCTCACCGACAATTCGCAAACTGTTCGACCTCGGCTGGACGGCGACAGGGCCTGATTGAGGCTCCGACTCGATGG
The DNA here is from genome assembly GCA_049969195.1 of Armatimonadota bacterium. Classification (GTDB taxonomy): domain Bacteria; phylum Armatimonadota; class UBA5829; order UBA5829; family UBA5829; genus CALJES01. Next base: position 2,067 of record JBMFPI010000242.1, on the reverse strand, counting down.
CAGGTTCGAGAACCGGAAGCCCCGGGGGCGGGCCGGCGGGCACCGGCTCAACCGCCATCGCCGACAATCGCGGCTCCCTCGCACCAGGCGCAGGCTTGTGCCCTGGCACGGCTCCGGTGCTCTTAGCCGATGGCTCCGAGGCGACAGGCTCAGATCTGGATGTAACAGCAGACAGAGGCCGTATAGGGCGCCCGGCGGATTTTGTGGGCTCAACCGGCTTGCGAGCGACTGGGTGCGCGGCTGCAGGCTTGCTCGCGCGGATATCGGGCTCCGGCGCGCGGGCCGGAAGTGTTGTCCTGGCCTGCGATTCAACCAGCGGAGGGATCAGTTTGCCGACGCCGTCGTCCTCCGAAGACGGAACCGTTCGCGGGACAGTCTGTGTGTCCAGGGCGACAGCCGCAGGTTTCTCTACGCCGTTTCTGAACGTAACCTTCACCACGGCGGGGTCGCTCTTGTTTCCGGCGCTATCGTAGGCGAAAGTTTGCAGTTCGTGAACACCATCCGCGTACTTCGTAGTGTCCAGCACGTAGACGTAGGGTTTGCGGTTGCTGAGAAACTTCAGCGCGTTGTCAACCAGAAGTGTTACGATAGCCGGCTCGCCGCTGTCGTCGGTCACGATCATTCTGATGCTCGCCGTGCCCTTCAGCACATCGCCAGACTTGATGTCCGGGAAAATCACGTTGGGCGCGCGCAGATCGTAGCCTACCTCGCCGATGACGCACGTGCCGGATACGGTAGTAACGAGCTTTTCGCCTGCGAATATCTTCACGCTGAGCTTGTGCGGTCCGCGGGCGAACCCGGATGTGTCCCACCAGAACGAGCACACGCCACGCGTCTCAGGGCGAACCAGAGACCTGACAGCGACGCGCCGCCCGTCTACCCACAGCTCAAGGCGTGTTACTTTCAGGTCGGATTGCGTGTTGTAGCCGACCGAGACCTCAACATTGCGCGAAGTTACCTTCTCCCCCGGCGGCGGGGAAAGCAGCGTGCCCGTCGCCGCCGCCACCGCGACGCCAACTGCCGGCGTCATCATCGCCGCAGCCACCACTATGCTGATCAGCCGCCTCGCCGACCGATGTCTTCGCATCCAGAGAATATCCATATCTGGTCCCTGCAAACTCTATCACGACAGGCGCAGAAAGTCAACACTTGGCGAGGTTAATGGTCACTCCTCCAATTGAAACATTTCAGTACCGCGGCAATCACGTTAGACTGGACCTGTTTCAACATCCGGGCTCCGAAGGGGATCGATCCTGAATAGAGTTCAGGATGACGAGGTCCCCGGCCTTCGCGCCTGCAAGACTGAACCGATGCTGGCCATTTTCGGGTTTGCTCTGCAAGGCCGCGCGTGTTATCATAACCAGTGCCGTAGCATGTGACGGGCTAAGGATTCGAATGGACGCCAGTACCAGTTCCGACCCGAGCATCGATACGCAGCAGGGCATATCAGCCTCCGATTCCCGCCGGCATTTTCTCAGAAACACCATTACTAACATGGTGTTTGTAGTCTTCAACGTCGGCACATCATTGTACATGGTCCCCTATCTTATCGCGCATCTCGGTGTCGCCAACTATGGAATGGTAACTCTTGCAAACTCGTTCGTTGCTTACACAGAGGTCCTCACCGCAGCGGTGTTCGGGACAGTGTTCCGCTTCGCCGGCGTTCATATAGCCAGGCGGGAGAATAAGCAGGCGGAGGAATACGCCAACACGCAGCTCGTGTTCGTTGCCTGGCTGACGGCGGTATTAGTTCCGGTGGCCGGGCTGATCTCCTATCTCACCCCGCGATTCCTCAACATACCGCCGGGCCAAACCGCCAACACTCAACTGTTGTTTTTCGCTGTATATGTAGCATTTGCTCTGACAATGGTGTCGTCCGCGTTTGGTCTCGGCACACTTGCGAGTCAGCGGTTTGACATCAGCAACATCATCGAGATGCTCAACCAGATAGTCCGCTACTCGACCTGGATTGTATTGTTTACGGTCGGGAGGAGCCTGTCCCAACCGTAGTGGAAAGTTGGCTGGTGGCTCGTCTATTCTATGCCGCTTTGCCCTCCTGGTCAATAT
>JBMFPI010000241.1:0-5683 GCA_049969195.1 Armatimonadota bacterium | reverse complement strand
AGGTCACGGCGGCGGCGATTTCTTTATGAACTACCACTTCGCGGAGGCTATCCGCACCGGCGAGCAGCCGTGGATGAACGTTTACCGCGCGCTCGATATGACCCTGATAGCTTTCCAAGCGTGGCGGTCGTGCCTGGACGAAGGCCGACCGTACGAGATACCCGACTTTCGTGACGAGACGGTGCGTAAGCGTTACGAGAACGATGACTTCTCCCCATTCCCCGAGGATCGGAAGCCCGGTCAGCCGTGGCCGTCGATTAAGGGCGAGATCATCCCGCCGCCGGAGGCTTTCGAGTTCGCGAGAAAGATCTGGGCGGAGATGGGGTATCATGGGGACTGAGAACCGGTGCCGAGCCGTTCCCGAAGCATGGCGCAACCCTCACCCTGACCCTCTCCCGTAAAGGGAGAGGGAGTTTTGTTGCGGGAATGGCTGGGTTCGATCACTCGGCAAGGACGTACCGGCTTCAATTCCCGCAGCGCAGGCGTTTTTGGCGATTCTCCCGCTTAGCCGAGGAGCGTCGAATCGCCGAAAACGCCGGGTCTGTGTTCTATCGCTACAACCTCGGGCTAAGACAGTTCAATTCTGCGGGAGTCGGGGGTATTTTCAGGCTGAACTTGTTTTGGCATCCACGCGCCCTAGAGAAGGATCTTGAATCGAGTTCAGGATGACGGGGTCCTGGGCGGTTGTGCCCGCAAGACTGAACTGATGCTTACCCTCACGGCGCTCTTGACATCTCGCGCTTGCTCGATCATACTTGTGTTCGGTATGCGCAAGGCAGTTCAATTCGGCGCGGGCAATATCGGGCGCGGGTTCACGGGTCAGCTTTTCAGCGAGTCGGGCTTTGAGGTCGTCTTTGTCGATGTCGTGCCTGAGCTCGTAAGGCTTCTGAACGAGCGAAGGTCCTATCCAATCAGGATCGCGTGCGAAAACCCATGGACCGTGACCGTTACCAACGTCCGCGCAGTAAACGGAAACGATGTCGCGGCGGTTGCTGAGGAGATAAAAACCGCCGACATTATGTGCACCGCCGTCGGGGTGAACGTGTTGCCCAAGGTCGCCCCCACCCTCGCCGCCGGAATCGAGGCCAGGGCCAAAGCAGGGGTAGAATCGCCTATCAACATTATTATCTGCGAGAACCTCCAGCACATGGCCGAGTTCTTGAGCGGCGAGGTCAAGAAGCATCTGCCGGAGGAGTATCACGGTTATCTGGACGAGAAAGTGGGCTTTGTGGAGAGCGTAGTCGGGCGAATGGTGCCGGTGATGACCGAGGCCCAGAAGCGGGAGGATCCGCTGCTGGTCGTCGTGGAACCCTACAAACACCTGCCGGTCTCCCGGGCAGGCATCAAGGGCGAGTGGCCAGAGATCGTCGGCGTCGAACCGAAAGATAACTTTCAGGCGTACGTGGATCGCAAGCTTTACACCCACAATGCCGGGCACGCCTCTGCAGCCTATTTCGGGTATCTCAAGGGGTACGAGTACGTGTACCAGGCCGTGCAGGACTCTCAGATCAACGCCGCGACAAGAGCCGTACTGGCTGAAACGGGTGAGGCACTGATCAGAAAGCACGGATTCTCGCCCGGGGAGCACCAGGCGCACATCGACGATCTGATCTCGCGGTTCGGAAACGTCGCACTCGGCGACCAGGTGTCCCGTGTGGGTGGCGACCCCTTGCGGAAGCTTGGGCCGGAGGACAGGCTCGTCGGCGGCGCCAAGCTGGCCCTGGAATACGGCATTTTTCCCACAAACCTGTGCAAGGCAATCGCCGCGGCCCTGCATTTCGACCCGCCGGGCGACCCGACCGCCCCCAAAGTCCGCGACCTCGTGCGGAATCTTGGCCCCGCCGGTGCTCTGCGTGAGATAAGCAAACTCGAAGAGGATTCGGAAATAACCCGAGAGGTCGTAAGGCAATTCGACAGAGTGGTTGATGAGTTTCGGCATCAGATGAGTTGAGCTCCGGCAGTTGATGATTCAGGAGACAATGATGTCCTACATGCTGGATGAGATTCGGCAGCAGCCGGATGTGGTTCTCGATCTGATCGAACACGAACGCACGTCGGTGGCGGAACTGGCAAGAGAGATCAGGCGCCGGGATATCAAGATGGTCGTGATGGCGGCACGCGGCACCTCGGATCACGCGGCGGTGTACGGCAAGTATCTCCTCGAAGTCCACAACGGCTATCCGGTGGCGCTTGCGGACTGTTCGGTGTTCACTCTGTACTCAGCCAAGCTGCGGATGGAGAATGCACTGGTGATTGGTATCTCCCAATCTGGGGAATCGGCAGACGTTACGGAGTACCTGCAACAGTCCAAGCGTCTCGGGGCACTTACCGCGGTCATTACGAACGAACCGGGGTCGACGCTAACAAAGGTCGCCCATTACACCATCCTCTGCCACGCCGGCAAAGAGGTTGCAGTTGCCGCGACCAAGACATACACTTCGGCGTTGGCGGCGCTATATCTGATGAGTGCGTCTCTCGCCGACGCCGCCTCGCGCGTTGACGAGCTTCTCAAGTGCGCGGAGATTATGCGCGAAGTGCTTGGGGTTGAGCCCGACATCGCCGACCGCGCGGAGCGGTATCGTTATATGCACGACGGCTACGTAATCTCGCGCGGGTTCAACTACTGCACCGCGATGGAAATGGCACTCAAGCTCGCGGAAACGTGCTACACAGGACTGAATGCATATTCTGCCGCGGACTTCCTGCACGGACCCATAGCGGCCGTCAATGAAGCTGATCCGTGCTTCCTGATAGCACCGCCCGGCAGGGCCTACGCGAACATGCTCGACATCGCACACCGACTGCGCGAGCGCGGGGCTGAGACGGTCATACTGAGCAGCGAAGAAGAAATCCTGTCTATCGCGACGACCAGCTTCCGCATCGGAGCCACGCCCCCCGAGGAGCTCAGTCCGCTGGTCTACATCATACCTGGTCAGCTACTCGCATATCATCTTTCCGTCGCACGCGGCCATGATCCGGATCGCCCCAGGGGGCTTTCAAAGGTAACGATCACGAGGTGAGCGGGAAGCTAGTAATCCCGTGATGCCGGACGACAGATGGCCGGTAGCATCTGCTGCGCGGGAACATTGCTGCACATAGCGAAGGAGCACATATGGTGGACAGGACTCGCCTGGAGAAGACGTTTCTGGACCTGCTCGCGATCAACAGCCCATCGAAGCGGGAACGTTCGGTCGCGGATTACGTGAAGGCACGGCTAACCCGGCTGGGGTTCGAGGTCGAGGAGGACGACTCGGGCGCCAAAATCGGCGGCAACGCCGGCAACGTGATCGCTTTCAAGAAGGGAACGGCGCCAGACGGGCGGGCCATTTTCCTGTGCTGCCATATGGACACTGTCGAACCGACCGACGGGCTCAGGGTCGCAATCGAGGACGACGTCGTGCGCTCGGACGGCTCCACGATACTCGGCGCAGACAACAAAGCCGGGATCGCCGCCGTGATCGAGGGCGTTGCCGCATTCCTGGCAGCGGGCAAGCGTCACGGGGACATTCAGGTCCTGTTCGACATCAGCGAGGAGATCGGCCTGCTGGGCGCGAAGTCCCTGGACCCCGCCAGGATCAAAGGCGAGTTCGGCTACGTTATGGACACGGGCGCACCGGTGGCCGGGATCGTCGTCAGCGCGCCGTCGCACGAGAGTATACGCGTCGAGATCGAGGGCCGCGCCGCCCACGCCGGGCTCGAGCCTGAGAAAGGCGTCAGCGCGATAGTTGCAGCCTCGAACGCAATCTCCAAGATGAAGCTCGGCAGGATCGATTTCGAAACTACGGCGAACGTCGGGGTTATCGAGGGGGGAAAGGCACGCAACATTGTGCCGGACAGGTGCACAATCAAGTGCGAGGCGCGAAGTCGAAACGAAAGCAAGCTGATGGAGCAGGTCGAACACATGCGCCGAACCTTTGAGTATGAAGCGGCCAGGATCGGCGCGAGGGCACAGGTCGATACCGTCCGGGAGTATTCGGCGTTTCGATTCACTGAGGCGGACGAGGTCGTCAGGGTCGCCGCAGAGGCCGCGCGAAGAATCGGGATAGAGCCTGTGCTCCAGGACGGCGGCGGGGGCAGCGACGCAAACGTTTTCAACGCGGCAGGCATACCTTCGGTCGTGTTAGGCGTCGGCTATCACGATCCACACACACCCTCTGAGAGTATTGCCCTCGATGACCTGGCCAGAGCGGCAATGTTAGTTGTCGCACTGGTCGAAGTCGCCGGAGAAGGCAAGTCCCGACCGTGACCGAGTGAACTATGCTGACCAGAGCACGTGGCAGAGTGATATCCATCGAGGCGGTGCGAGGCGACGCAGTCGAATTGACTGTGGATATAGCTGGCGAGCAAGCACGCGCAGTCGCTTATACGAGCCTGGTAGGGGCGGTGCACACTAACGACGAGCTGCTTCTTAACACCACAGCCGTGACGCTCGGTCTCGGAACCGGCGGATATCACTTCGTCATAGCCAACCTTTCCGCAAACGACTCGGGCGAAGATGGCCGTGGGCACGTTATCAAGTGCCGGTATACTCCCGTGCAGCACGCAGTCCTGTCGGTTGAAGAGGAAAACTCCCCGGAGCGACAGGCTATCGAAAGGTTCGATTCGCTGGGCAACACGCCGGTCGTGGTAGGACAACTGCACAGTCAGCTTGCACCCGCGGCCGCCGCCATCAAACGGCACACCCAGCATCGCGCCCGGGTTGCATACGTGATGACCGACTCAGCCGCGCTCCCGCTAGCGTTCAGCCGCAACGCCGCCGAGTTACGCAGCAAAGGGATTATCGACTCGACGATCACGGTCGGCCAGGCATTCGGGGGAGAAATTGAGGCGGTGAACATCTACACCGGTCTCATTGCGGCAAAGGAGGTGGCGCGGGCGGATGCAATCGTTGTGTGTCCCGGCCCCGGCAACGTGGGCACCGGCACCACGTTCGGGTTTTCGTCCCTCGAACAGGGCGAGATCATCAACGCGGTAAATGTCCTGAGAGGTTCGGCTATTGCCGTTGCCCGAATCAGTTTTGCGGACCCGCGGCCCCGCCACCGCGGCCTGAGTCATCATACGATAACGGCCCTGAGCCGCATTGCGCTCACAAAATGCACGCTGGCGCTCCCAATGATCGATCAGATGAAGCTTTTGTCGATCCAGGAGCAAATCGCTCACTCGGCCATCAACTACAAGCACCTCACGCGCGTCCTCGACGGACAGCCCGGCATTATCGAGCTTCAAGAGAAGGGCTTCAAGCTCTCGAGTATGGGCCGCAGCTTCGAGGAAGACCCGGAGTTTTTCCTGGCCGCCGCCGCCGCCGGGGCGCTGGCCGCTGAAATGCTCAGAACTTGATAAACTGCCTGCGCCGCCTATCCCGGGCTGGCGAGGACTTGCTCAAATGCCTAGCGCTCCCATTGCAGAGGCAGGTTTGACACGACCCGTTGCGAGACAGCTTAGTTCAGGTGGAATCGCGTCATGCTGAAGCTGTTTCAGCACCCAAGAGTGGAAGGGCTAGATCCTGGATCAAGCTCAGGATGACGGGGTCCCGAGTGGTGGTCCCCGCAAGACTGAGCCGGCAGGCGTGTTCGTTCACAGACAGGCGCAGGAGAGCCGTGTTTCAACGTAAGCGTCAAACCGCCCCCACCTTGACAGAAGCTACGATGGCGCGACTTGGTCGAGCGGCAGTGTAGGATGGGAT
>JBMFPI010000240.1:0-5731 GCA_049969195.1 Armatimonadota bacterium | reverse complement strand
AAGGCACTTTCTGCATAGAGAACTGCGTCGAGAAGCTGACATACTGGCCGGCGCCCAAGCCAGGCACTAGCCTCGGGATAGGCGAAGAGGCGAATGCCGAAGTGCTCGATACAGGCATCAAGGATTTTGGGGCAACATTCCCGAGCCGCATACACGCATTCCTGGAAGACGTCACTAATAAGGTGCCATTCGAACACATACGGGCCTCCGGGCGCGACGCACTTGCGACGCTGGAATGCATCTGGGCGGCTATCGAGTCTTGTGAAAATGATGGCGCCGTCGTCCGACCGGCCCCGCTTCCGCCCATACACGGGGATCCGACAGTCGAGCAGATCTGAGCGGGATCTTAGCGGCCGGATGCAATAGGAGCGCTTATGGGGGTCGAGCGGGTGTGAGGTCTGGCGGGGATGTGTGGGAATCGAACCCACCCAAGACCTTCCTCAGGCCTCACACAGGTTTTGAAGACCAGGCGGGCCACCAGACCCGTACCATCCCCGCTCCGGACGCATTGCTATCTTACACCTATGAATGCCACCCGTCAACGCACCCTGGAATGGGGTTATCGCAATAGAGCCATAACCCAGCGTTTTCGGCGGTTGGGTGCTTTTCAGCTATGCGGGAGAATCGCGGGAAAGGCGCCCGTTGCAAAAGCCTGGCGATTCACTCTCAGTTGACCGAACGTTAGTCCGGGTGTACAATGAACGCGGGGAAAGACATGAAAACCACGCGCGGGTTTACTCTGATCGAGCTTCTGGTCGTCATTGCCGTCGTAGCCATCCTTGCGGCTATGCTGTTTCCGCTCTTTGGTGCGGCCAAGGAGCGCGGTAGGCAGGTGAAGTGCCTGGGCAACCTCAAGCAGTTGACGACCGCATTCTTACTGTACGTGGACGACCACAGCGGACTCACGCCGAGGATCGCGCCATACTGCATATGGCCGGACAACAACGCTCCGAACTGGTGCGGCACGCTGGTCACATTCGGCCGAACCGATGTGCGCCGGGGCTCTTTCTGGAAACTTGGCTATGTGCGTTCCGAAGGGGTTTTCATCTGTCCGACCGATATCGGACGCGAGGCGACAGGCCTGACGGATTCCAGCATGTCGGTCGCCGACAGAAAAGCATATCCGCTTTCGTACAGCCTCACTCAGGAAATGAATCAAAGGCGTTCCGGCAGCAACTTTTACCTGCCCGTCAACTTCTACGCGGCCGTCGCCGGCAAATCGCGCAAGGTGCTTCTGTTCGAGCACGAGAGCCGTGTCCGAACCCAGTACGCTCAGGGTATCAACGACGGCCTCAACTTGTGGTTCAATAATCTCGACAAGCCGGACAAGGTCCACTATAACGGGACGACCGTGAGCTATGCCGACGGACACGCCACGTGGCAGTCCTTCGACGAGCTGGAGAGACAGAAATACGCCGGCGATTGGACGGTGCACGGCTCCACCTACCCGGCACCGATCCGGTAGCAGGTGACGTACGAAGCCGCAATTTGCGCGCCGAAGCACTTATTCCCGCGCGGGGATGGCTGGTCGGCCGGCCGCCGGAAATGAGCGCAATGCGCAGCCAAGGTGGGCACCTGCCTGGCATTCACGCATGATGCGTGCCCCGTGGGGAGGAGGTCATGGCTTTAGACAAATACGGCTACTTTACCGAGGACGGCACCGAGTTCGTCATCACCCGGCCGGACACACCTGCGCCGTGGGTCAACTACATCTCGAACGGCCGCTATACCGGGCTGGTTTCAAACACAGGCGGCGGGTTCAGCTACTGGATGGACCCTCGCGACAGCCGCATTACCCGTTTCCGCTACAATTGTTTGCCCTGGGACAGACCCGGCAGATACGTTTACCTCAAGGATCTCGACGATGTCTTCTGGAGCTTGTCCTGGCAGCCGACCGTCCACACGCCGGACGAATACGAGTGCCGCACAGGCATGGGCTACCAGACGATCAAGATGCGCTATCGAGATATCGAGAGCAGCATCACCTATTTCGTGCCCCTCGGTGACGACCTTGAAATATGGCTCGTCAGACTTGCAAACTACGGCTTCGAGGAGAAGCGGTTGCAGGTCTATTCGTATGTCGAGCTTTGTCTAGGACATGCGCTTGTAGACTTGATCAACCAGCCCAATGATCAGCACTTCAATCGGGCCTGGTTCGACCACTCGGACAACGCCATCTACGCTACCAAGAACTATTGGAGCACGCATCGGGGAGTGTCGGTGGAGCAGCCGAACGAAGGCTGGGATCGGTGCGTGGTATTCACGACGGATCTGCTGGTCGAATCGTGGGACTGCCTGAAAGACGCTTTTATCGGCAAGTGGCGAAGCGAGCAGAACCCGCTCGGAATCGAGGTCGGGCGCCTATCGGATACCAACATTACCTCGGGCGATGCCTGCGCTGCGCTTCACAGCGAGGTCTGGATCGAATCTAAGCAGCAGGTTGAGTTCGTGGTGTTGATGGGGTGTGTCCGGGCCGATTGGTACGTTGACGAATCACGCAGGCTGATCGAAAAGTATCGCTCCCCGGCGGCGGCCCATCAAGCCCTAGCGGAGGTAAGGGGCTGGTGGGCGAAGTATCTCTCGTCAGTTGTGGTCGAGACACCTGATCGGGAATTGAACCTCATACTCAATACCTGGGCCAAGCGGCAGTCCTGGGTGACCTTCAATTGCAATCGCAACGCCGGCTATTATCACGGCGGTTTGCTGTTCGGGGTTGGGATTCGGGACCAGTGTCAGGACATGATGGGGCCGCTTCTGAGCGAACCCGACGTGGTCCGGGAACGGTTGAAGGAGGTGTTGTCCCACCAGTTCCAGGACGGGAGCACCCTGCATAACTACTTCAAGCTCACCGGGCAGGGCGAGAAAACGGGTCACTCGGATACGCCGCTCTGGCTGCCGTTTGCGGTGGTAAATTACCTCAAGGAGACGGCCGACTGGGACTTCTTGATGAACGTGGTCGAGTTCCAGGACGGCGGCGAGGCGGACGTGCTGGATCACGTTATTCGGGCGGTCGATTACGTGCTCTCGCGTCTGACCGATAATCATCTGCCCAGATTCGGCCCGGGCGACTGGAACGACACCCTCGACTACGTAGGACGCAAGGATAGGGGGGAGAGCGTCTGGGTTGCTCATTTCCTGTGCTACGTGCTACGGGAGACGGCTGAACTGCTGGAGTACCTTGCTTCGCGCGTCTTCTGCCCGAGCGCATCGTACCTCACCGAAACTGCCGCGCGCTATCGCGAGCAGTACGAAATTATCAGACGAGCAGTGAACGAACGCTGCTGGGACGGCGAGTGGTATATTCGAGGCATTCGCGATGATGGTGAGGTGATCGGTTCCAGCCGGAACAAAGAGGGCCGGATTTTTATGAACGCGCAAAGCTGGGCGGTTATCTCCGGCGTGGCTGACGGTGACCGGGCAGGGCTTGCGATGGACTCCGCGGACAGGCTGTTGATAACCCCAAGGGGGCCAAAGATTCTTTCCCCAAGTTATACACAGGTGGACCCTGGGATCGGCCTGGCGACCAGGTGTGTGCCGGGCAAAAAGGAGAACGGGGCCATCTTCAATCACGTCGCCGCCTGGGCAATTCTTGCCAACGCTCTGCTCGGAGAGGGCAACCGCGCCTATGACTACTATCGCAAGACGATGCCGATGGTGCAAGCGGGTCCGGACCCCGATCTGTATAAGATGGAGCCATATGTTTACTCAGAGTATGTCACCAGTGACGATCACCCAACTTTCGGCCAGGCGAGTCACTCGTGGCTGACGGGGTCAGCAGTATGGATGCTCAGGGACGGCATCGACTATATACTCGGCGTCCGTCCAACGTACGACGGCCTTCTGATTGATCCGTGCATACCCGAATCGTGGGACGGGTTCAAAATCACGCGCAGGTTCAGGGGGGCCAGTTATGAGATAGAAGTCAGGAATCCTGACCACGTGCAGCATGGCGTGGCAACCATCGAGATGGACGGCAAGATTATCGAAGGGAACCTACTACCCGTAGTGGAGCCGGGCCGAAAGGTGCAGGTGCTATGCGTAATGGGAAAGCGATGACGAGCAGAGAAGTAGTCGCCCGCACGATCAAGTTCGAAGACCCCAATCGTATACCGTACGATTTTCCCGATCCTTACGGGTCCGATTTCGTCTTTGCGGGTCTGGAACCGAGCCCGGACGCGCGGCCCGCGAACGGTCCGGACGAGTGGGGCGCAGTGTGGAAGAATATCGGCGCAAGCTACCACGGCGAGGTTAAGGAATACCCGCTTCGGGAATGGAGCGACCTTGACAGGCTCGTCATTCCGGATGTGAACGCCCCGCATCGGTGGGAGAATCTCAATGGCATCCGGGAGCGGGCAGGTGATAAATTTTTGCTGGGATTCGGCCTTTCCATATACGAGCGAGTGCATTTCCTGCGCGGGCTAGAGAACACGTGGGCCGATATCTACGAAAACCCCGATCATCTTCAGCGCCTGATAGACATTCTGGTCGGGATGAACCTACAGGTTATAGAGAGATACGCCGATTTGGGCGTCGACGGCTACTTCTTCGGCGACGACTGGGGCCTGCAGGATCGGCTGATGATTGCACCCGAAAAATGGCGCGAGCTGTGGAAGCCTGCCTACGCCCGGGTTTTCGAGGCGGCACACGCGGCTGGTATGTTCACTCTGCTCCATTCCTGTGGCTACATCGTGGATATCCTGGACGACCTGATCGAGGTCGGCCTGGATGTGATACACATGGACCAGCAGGAAAACATGGGTCTGGAGTTGCTTAGGGACCGATTCCGAGGCCGCATCACGTTTTTCTCACCCGTGGACATACAGAACACGATGGCTCGAGGAAACCCCGACGAGATCCGCGCCTACTGTCGCAAGATGGCTTCGTGTCTCGGAACCAACAAAGGCGGGTTCATCCCCGGGTGGTACTCGGATCCTGTCGGAGCCGGCCACACGCGGGAGGCGGTCGATACGATGTGCCGGGAGTTTCTGAAAATAAGTGAGGAGTTCGCCAGTGCCCAAGCGGTCGAAGGTGGCCATATCACGTGTTCGTGACCTGAACAGCAGCCAATCCGTAGAGGACGCGGTTCGCGAGGCTGTAAAGTCGGCCTGCGAATTCCACGCGCTGTGCGGGGGTAGGAGGGTCGTGATCAAACCCAACGTATACTGCCCTTCGCCGGCGCCCACCACCACCGATCCCCGCGTGGTCGCGGCGCTCATCCGCCTGGCAAAGGAGGGCGGGGCGCGTAAGGTAGTCGTGGCGGAGGGTCGCAGTATCTCCACGGCGCTATTCCGCAAGCACGCGCAGACGACGAAGGCCTGTTTCGAAGCAGTGGGAATGGACCGGGCGGCAATCGACAACGGCGCCGGGATCGTCTACATCGAGGACGATAAGTTAGTAGAAGTTTCGAACCCGGCGGCATTGGTCCTCAAGCGTGCGCGCATAATGAAAACGGTCCACGAGGCTGAGGTGCTGATCAATGTCCCCGTGCTCAAGAACCATAGCCTCACTCTGACGACTCTTGGAATCAAGAATCTGCACGGCGTGATTTCGGATGAGGACAAGCTCTTTGGTCACGACTACCGCCGAATTCCGCAGAAGCTGGTGGACATCCTGCGCTACGTCAGGCCGGCCCTGACCGTGATAGACGGTGTCCGCGGGCAGGAGGGCGACCACGCGGACATGGGTAGGCCGGTCGACACCGGGTTGATTATCGCCGGCACAGATACGGTTG
>JBMFPI010000239.1:4284-5753 GCA_049969195.1 Armatimonadota bacterium | reverse complement strand
CTTCGACGACTCCGGTCAACCCAGACCGGTCCGGGTCGTAGACGCCGGCGTTCGTCGCCAGACGGATATCAGAGTTGTGTCGGCCTGCGATGACATGCGACATCCGGAGGATGGGTCGGTCTGGACTTCGATATGCCGCACACTCCTGGAGATGGTCAGTTCGCACAGCTCCACGATCATTTTCGCGAACACGCGCAGGGTCGTCGAGCGGCTCACGATGGGGATAAACGAACTCGCGGGCGAGGAGCTGGTGCAGCCGCATCATGGCAGCGTCTCGGCTCCGCTGAGGCGCAGGACGGAGCAGGCACTCAAGAACGGCACGCTGAAGGGAGTGGTGGCGACCGGCACGCTGGAGCTCGGGATCGATAGTGGAGCAGTCGATCTGGTCTGCCAGGTCGAATCGCCGAAGGAGATCTCAAGAGGGCTGCAAAGGGTAGGCCGCGCCGGACACACATACAAAGCAACCAGCGTCGGCAGAATCATCCCCAAGAGCAGCACGGACCTCGCTGAATCCGTCGCGGTGGCAGCCGGGATGCTTGAGGGCGACGTAGAACCGATGAGCGTTCCGCGCAACTGTCTGGACGTGCTCGCACAGCAGATTGTGGCTATGGCTGCCCTCGAGCCGACAACGATCGACGACGTCTACCGCACGGTCAGGCGGACTTATCCGTTCCACGAGCTCTCCGAAGAGGCATTCAACCTGACCCTCCAGCTCGTGTCGGGCAGATATCCCTCGAAGCTTTTCAGGGACCTCAGGCCGAGAGTATCACTCGACCGGGTGACTGGTCGCATCTCGCCGCTTCCGGGCTCTCAGAAGCTCGTTATTGCAAACGGCGGGGCGATTCCGGACACTGGCGAATACGGCGTCTATCTCGCGGAAGCGAACCTGAAACTGGGCGAGCTGGACGAGGAGTTTGTATACGAGTCACGCGAAGGTGACACATTCAGCCTGGGCACCCACAACTGGAAAATTGTGAAGATAGAGGCCGACAGGGTGGTGGTTGAGCACGGCTCGCCGCATCAGGCGCGGATGCCGTTTTGGCGGGGCGAGAGCGTCTCGAGGTCGGCCCGAACCGGCCGCAGGATGGGCGAAGTTCTGCGCACGATCGCGGAGAAAGGCGAGAGCGCTTACAAATGGGCCGTTCAGTCACTGCCCGTCGATGAGCGCGCTGCGCGCGGGTTGTGCGACCTGGTCAGCGCCCAGGTAGGGACGGCAGGGGAGTCGGGCCTGCCCACCGACAGGCGGATCGTCCTGGAGACGTTCCCCGACGAAGTCGGAGCCTTGCGACTCGCCTTGCTGAGCGTGTTCGGGGGCCGCATCCATCACGCGCTCAGGATAGCCCTCACGGCACTGATCAAGCGGGAACTCGGCATGGAGCCGGAGAGCGTGTGCGGCGACAACGGGGTGCTTATCAGGCTGCCGGATGGCGACGCGCCCGCCCCCCGCGACTTGATTCGGAGGCTCACCC
>JBMFPI010000239.1:0-4274 GCA_049969195.1 Armatimonadota bacterium | reverse complement strand
TTGCCTGTGATCTGATCACAGAGGATCTGCCCAACACCGCTCTATTCGGCCTGCGGTTTCGGCACAATGCGGCGAGGGCGCTTCTGTTGCCCGGAGCCGGTCCGGGTAAGCGTACGCCTATGTGGCTCCAACGGCTGAAGGCAAAGGACCTGCTCGCGATAGCACGGTCTTTCGACGGCTTCCCAATCGTAGTCGAGACATTTCGCGAGTGTCTGCAGGACTATCTGGAACTCGACGAACTGCGAAAGATACTTTTGCAGGTGCAGTCCGGCGAGATCGAGTTGAGCGTGGTCGAGCGGCAGACTCCGTCGCCGTTCGCGGCGTCGATGTTGTTCGACTTCCAGGCGGTCTACCAGTACGAGTGGGACGAGCCAAAGGCCGTCGCTGAGCGCAAACACGCCCCGCAGGAACGCCGACTCGTTGACGAGCTCGTTGGCGGCAAGGTAGGCCGCGCCCTAGACGAGCAGGCGATCATCGACCTCGACAATCGGTTACAGGGCATCGGCGGCCGGAGTCGCGCCAGGACGGCGGAGGAGCTTTACGAGCTGGTGCGCCGACTCGGAGATATCCCCGAGGACGACGCGGGATTGCGGACGAGCGATCCCCAATTCATCTGTGCCCTGCTTGAAGAAGGCAGACTGGTCCGCGTCACGCTGCCGGGCGCACGCCGACCGCACCGCCTGGTTGCCGACGAGTGTCTGGAAGATTACCTGCCTCGGCCGGTCCCCTGCAAGAACGGCAAGCGGAATGGCTCCGAACCTTGCGCGGAGCGCTCGGGCGAGACTCTGCCGGCGGTCTCTGCCATACTGGAGCGCCATATAGCTAACAGGGCGGTTGTTGTGCCGGGCGAGATCGCGGCGGACTACGGCTTTCCCATCGAAACGGTGGAGGCATTCGTGCGGGAGAGGTTGGCAAGCGGAGATCTGGTGGAAATATCGCCGGCGCCGGGCAGCAGCACCGCCAGATGGATCAGCCCAGCCAATTTCGACGTCATATACCGGCACACGCTGGCAGCACAGAAGGCCAAAGCAGACCGGGCCTCATCCCAGCAGTATTCGAACTTCCTTGTTCGCTGGCAGCACATTCACCCGGACTGCCTGCAGCGCGGCGCCGAAGGTGTGAGAGCGGTGCTCGGACAGCTACAGGGTCTGTGGCTCCCGTATGCGGTCTGGGAGCCGGATGTCCTGGCGCGCAGATTGGCCGACTTCAGGTCGGATTACCTGGACAGCCCAGCTCTTTCGGCAGAGTTTGTCTGGATCGGCTGCTCGTCGGACCCCGAGAAGCCCGGGAACCTGGCCTTTATTGCGCGGGAGAACTTTAACGCGCTCTACCCGCTGCTGAGAGCGGTACCCCCAGAAGCCGCGTCGTCGACTGGGATAGAAGCCGTGAGTCGCTGCCTTGAGGAACGCGGCGCGTCATTCCTGATCGATATTGTGGCTGAGACGGGACTGGACTCGCGCATCGTGCAGCGGGCCCTTTGGGAGCTGGTTTGGAGAGGGGAAGTCACTCACGACCACTTAAAAGTCCTGCGTTCCGGGCCGCCGCCGGCGGTCTTGAATACGGGGCAGGTTACGCGGCGCCGCGCAGACAGACGGCAGTACTACCGCACACACTCCCGCATCGCCCGCACATTCACTCAGCCGGCTGACCCAAGCCCGGGCCGCTGGGCATTGCTTTCGTCACGAGCGAGGGATCCTTCGGACACGCAGGGGTCGGTCGAGACCTGGGCGCGCGTGCTTCTGGAGCGCTACGGTATTGTCGCAAAAGATCTTGCGCAGAGGCCCGGCGAGCCCGATGTCGTCTGGCGCGATCTCTACCGGGTGTCCCAGAGGATGGAGATGGCCGGGGAGATCGAGCGCGGGTACTTTGTGGAAGGGCTCTCAGGCGCGCAGTTCGGGCTTCCGCAGGCTGTCGAGGAACTGATGCGCGCACCTGCCGAGGAGCGACCCGTGCTGCTGAACGCCTGCGACCCTGCGTATCTGTTTTCCGCTTCAGGGCCTATCGACGCGGGCTTCGGCAGGGTCAGCCGTATGCCGTCGAACTATGCCGTGCTGCTCGGCGGGATGCCGGTAGTCACGCTCGAGCTTGGCCCGGGCAGGTTGAGCGTACATCCCGACCTGGACCCGGACCGCTGCCGACTCGCGCTATCGTCACTCGTGCACCTCGTGGACAGTCCATGGCCGATCAGACCTTATCGCAAGGTCGAGATCGCCTGTCTGGATTCGGAGCCGGTGATCGACAGCGCTGTAGATGCCGTGCTGCGGTCGCTCGGGTTCGAACAGGAGAGCGGGCGGCTGGTCCTGAGGGGTATTCCGCAAGCTACAGTTCCTTCAGGCAGCGCACAATAGGATCGATTGGCGGCTCCTCGTTGATGTTGTGGATGTCGATATAGCGAATAATGCCTTGCTTGTCGACGACAAACACCGCGCGCTCGCTGATCCCCTCCGCCCGCAGGACGCCGTACTTCAGCGCCACGTGTCCGTGCGGCCAGAAATCGCTCAGCACTGGGAAGGACAACCCGCCGAGCTGGGCGCACCACGCCTCGATCGAAGGCAGGTTGTCAGTTGATATGCCCAAGACCTGCGCGTCGAGCTGTTCGAACTCGGAGATCCGCTCCTCGAACGACGGCAGTTCCGCGGTGCATACGGGCGTGAACGCCGCCGGAAAGAATGCCAGAACGACGTTTTTCTTCCCGCGGTATCTCTTCAGCGAGACGCTCTTTCGCGGCTGATTCTTGCCTGCGGTATCGCCGGTCGCGGGGAGCGTGAAGTCCGGGGCTTCCTCGCCTACCTTGAGTTGCTGGACCGGTCTAAGTGCCATTTGATGTTACCTCCAGGGCAGCTCGATCTCTATTCCAAAACGCTCTTTAGACAGCCTTTTGCGACAGGCGAATTTCCGACGATTCTTTGGCTTGGTCAAGGAGCGTCGAATCGCCGAAATCGCTTGGTTTGCGTTCTATCCGACATCACGTCTGGATCGGCCGGAGTATGATATGTATCCTGAGATGGACCGGGGCATTTCAATCCGGTTTGCGACCCAGTTTGCCGACCGGCACGGATTCTCCTTCATACGCGGGCACAATTTCGTGCGACAGGTGAGTTTGTGACGATTCTGCGCTGTGGGAACGGCTCTGCCGCACGATCCAGACAGGCTCCCACGTGGGTAAGTTCCCGCAGCATGCAGAGCCAGTTGTAACCCTCACCCTGACCCTTTGGCGTCGAGGGAGAGGGGGTGCGCAACTGGAAGCGGGCTGGACGGTCCGTGTGCGCGAGACGCCGGCGAGACCCGGAGCCGGCGCGGAATACCGCGGCTCATCCAAAAAATCCACAATCACTTTGGACCAGGGTGTTACCACGGGCGCGTTTTGGGCGATTCTCCCGCTTAGTCAAGGACCGTCGAATCGCTGAAAACGCCGTAGTTGCGTTCTATCGCACAACATTAGTAGCCCAGCTGGCTCAGTTTCCTGGAAATCACATCATGCTGCACCTATTTCCGTATCCGAGAGCACAAGGGGAGGATCCTGAATCGAGTTCAGGATGACAGGTCTCGGGCGCTTGCGCCTGCAAGTCTGAAACGATAACACCGCAGGCAAAAGCGATTGACAGGGATGGGACGCGCAGGGTAAAGTATAACGCGATGTATCTTTCCTACGTGCTCGGACAGGTGATCAAAGACCCGAACGGGCGCGACCTGGGCAAGCTTGCTGACCTTGTCGCCTCGCCCGCGCCGCATCTTCCCGTCATATCCGCGGTGGTCGTTCGGACCGGCAGAAGGCGCACGAGGGACATCGCGTGGCACTGTTTCAATTACGATCCTGAGGCCGAGCGCTTCTCGCTGGCCGTGCCGGTGGACCAGGTCGAGGATTATGAGATCACGGACCAGGACCTGCTGCTGGCGCACAACATAATGGACAAGCAGATCGTCGACGTCCACGACTACCGTGTCGTGCGCGTCAACGATGTGCGCATCGAACCCTCAGGGGGCAGACTTTATCTGGTCGGCGTGGACACCGGCACGAGGGGCCTGCTGCGCCGAATGGGCCTGATGCACCTGGCCGACAAGCTCGCGAAGATCATCAAGATCGGGCCGCGGTCGAAAGTCATCGCGTGGCACGATGTCGAGGCCTTTGAGCGCGGAGTCGGCCGGCTGAAGCTGCGCGTGTCGGCCTCCAGGCTGAGAGCGCTTCACCCGGCGGACATCGCACGCATCGTCAACGAGCTGGACCCGGACCAGCGGGCGGACGTGATAGAGGATTAGGGCGTCGAGACGGCTGC
>JBMFPI010000238.1:0-5773 GCA_049969195.1 Armatimonadota bacterium | reverse complement strand
GTGTTGTTCGTGATTACGTGCTCGATTGCGGCCGACGCCGCTACTTACACGTTCACGCCCTACGGCAACGACCTCAAGGATCTGGCTCACGCCAACTACTACATCTGGGGTATCAATTGGACCCGGCCCGCCAACGAAGTGATCACGGGCGCGACGCTTACCTACCTGCAGATCTGGGATTGGACCGTCGAGACCGATCACCTCTACACACACTTGCTCGACACAGTCGTCGACCCCAATGGTCCCGGCACAGCTCCCAACTGGCGGAATATGTCGGGGTATCAAACGATTACCATCAAGCGCACGGACAACCAGGGCGGTGGCGACAACTTCGCCGGCCAGGGCGTTATGCTGGGCGACTGGAACGACCCCAAGGGCGGCAGCAACGGCAAATATGCCGTCGACCTGAGCTACGATATACCGGCGGACAAGTTCGGCTGGTTGGCCGATGGGAACTGGGGATTCGGAATCGACCCAGACTGCCACTACTATAACTGCGGCGTTCGACTCGTCGTAACCACCAGGCCTCAACCCTGCTCTATGATCCCGGAGTGGAACACCTTGCTGCTTTCACTGGTTGGCCTTGGCGGGACAGGAGCGCTGCGCAGAGTGCGCAGGAGCTGATTTGCCCAGGCCATTCGTTCATACAAAGCTCGGCCTCGGAGAAAAGTAGCGCACAAGAACGTGTTGCGATAGGACACAATCTCAGCGTTTTCGGCGATTCGACGCCGCTCAACTAAGAGGGAGAATCGCCGAAAACGCGTCTGTCGCAACAGCTTGTGGGATCTTTCAATGCGCTCCCTGCGGACGGAGGGCGCCTACCGCACTGGCTTAGGGCCCCCCGGCCCCGGCTTTTCTCTCGGACCCGTCTTCGACACGTCGATCTGCTTAAACCCCAGGGCGAACGCTGGCGAGTCCGGCCTGAGCCTGAAGTCAAACTTCTTCGCGTCGACGAACTTTGGGTCGGCGATCAGGCTGTGCACGTCGTGACCGCGCTTCTGCCAATCTTGGAGCGATCCTCCCAGGAATGCAACAGGCCTGCCCGAGGCGTCCCAGTATATGTTGTAGTCCATCGTGAAGTGATCGTCGTTCCAGCTCGAGGCAAGCAGGGCTCCCTCGTCATAGTATACGATGTTTCGCTCGAACGTGAACGCGTGGTGCTCTTCTGGTCGCGTGCGCTGGAGCTGATGATACTTGGCGAAGGCGAAGATGTTATTTTGAACTACGTTTTCCATCCCGTAGTGCTGATGGAATCCCCCGTGCGTGGTATTGTAGACCACGTTGTTCTCAATCGTGATATATGAACTGCCCTCGTCGGTGTAGATCCCCCATCCGCCGTACCAATGTGCCGCGGAGTCGTGAATTAGGTTATTCCGCAGCACAGTACCCGGCTGGATTCCGAGCGAATAGATGCCGCCGAGGTCCGACAGTACTCCTCGCCCGATGTGGTGAATGTGGTTTTGCTCGATGATGTTTCCTTTCGCGTCGCTCTTGCCGTAGCCCCAGGACCAGCCGACTGACACCCCGGTATAGTTCAAGTCGTGTACTTCGTTGTGCAAGATCTTGTTGTCTGCACTTTGAGCGATCCAAACGCCGACGGCGCTCATGAATATCTTGCCGCCATCTCCTATCTCGCAGTCCTGAACTGTCGTCCTCTCGCTTCCCCAGTTGATCTTGACTCCTCCAGCGCCGAGATCGACCATCCGCGACCTCTCAACCACACAGTCCTTGCAGCCGTTCTCGAACTCGACTGCATAGTTGCCGATGTGCGATATATCGCACTCAGACAACATGCACCGGACCGCCTGCTCGAAGTATACGGCACCAGGAACCTTGTAAGCAGCCTGTGGATAGCCCGCCGAGTCTGGCGGTAGGTGGTATTCTGCGTGTGCAAACCTGAGTCCCCGGAAGTGTACATTCTTTACGGGCTCTCCTTGCCTGCCAACTACACGGACAATCTCGCACAGCGCCGGCGCAACAAACTTTGCCCGCTTCCAGTCCTCTCCAACCAGCGGGTAATAGTAAAGAGTGCCCGTTGGACGATCCAGATACCATTGCCCGGGGGTGTCCAGGGCCTCGAACACATTTTCGAGGAAATACCGAGCAGGAACATCACTGAAAGCTTCTGTAAGCCGATAAATGCTCTTTTTGGTTAGCTCCACCACGCGGGCGGCTTCGTCTACGGCTTTAACGGGCATCCTTTCTTCGATCCAGAAGTGAAGCGCCACAACATCAACGTCCGACAGATTCTTCCACTGCCTTATCTCCCCTTCCTTAAACCTGAACCGGTCCTGCCCCTGATTCCAGTTTGTGTCTGCGGGAACGTCGACCAAACTTTCAATTCGGTACCACCCGTCTTTCGGCAGGCGCGTCCGCGGCCTGCGGCGGCCGTTTACGAAAAGCTGACTGAAATACCACTTGCCCTCCCTCACTTCGGGAATCTCAGCGGCTATCATACGATGGCCGTTCACCTGGACCGGCGTGAATCCGCTGATCTCTTGCCCGCCGCTTATGGTCACATTCTCCCCGTTGAAAGAAGTGAGGATCAGGTCCGAATCTTCGGCAGTAAGCTCCAGCGGTTTCCGGAGATAGTAAGTTCCCCTCCGAACGGCTATGGTCACCATTCCCTTGAACTTCCCGTTCTTCCTGAGCTGGCGCACCGCGTCCCGCGCCCGTTCGAGCGATGCGAACGGGCCGTCGGTTCTGGTCTTGTTCGGCGCCGGGAGAGTTCCCGACCAAGAGTCATTGCCGTTAGCGGCTACGTACACGACATCGGCGTGGGTCGACATCCCTATTGCCGCGCCAAGGGTTGCGCTGATCAGCGCGAGTCTGTACATCCAAAGCATTGCCGTTTCCTCCATAAGCCCCGACCTCTAGATGTGCGTTCGGTTCAAGAGCCGCAGACTGCCAAGACCGCCGGGTATTCTACCTCTTGTTATAGGCCTGTTGCCGTGGGCTCGTTTTCGGAGCATCGCTCACACAACTTCTTCGGCCCGGAACTGCGTGCGATAGAGGTGCGTGAACATTCCGCCGCGGCTCAAGAGCTCATCGAACAAACCGGACTCGATGATCCGCCCCCGGTCCATCACCAGGATCCTGCCTGCGCCTGTAACGGTAGAGAGCCTGTGCGCGATCACGAGCGTCGAACGGCCGCGCATCAACCTTTCGAGAGCCTCCTGCACGACGCTCTCCGAAGCGGCATCAAGCGAGGAGGTGGCTTCGTCCAGGATCAGTATCCTGGGGTTCTTCAGGAGTGCTCTGGCTATCGCAATTCGCTGGCGCTGTCCGCCGGATAGTCCGACGCCACGCTCGCCGAGTTGGGTCTGGTAGCCTTCCGGCAACGCCTCGACGAACTCGTGTGCGTTCGCGGCTTTCGCTGCCTCGACAATCTCGCTCATATCGGCTCCTGGCCGGCCGTAGGCGATGTTTTCGGCAATCGTGCCGCTGAAGAGGATCGTCTCCTGCGGAACGATCCCGATATGTCGGCGCAGGCTTGCGATCTGAAGGTCTCTTACGTCGTGACCGTCCACCAGTACCTGACCTGCGGTCACGTCGTAGAAACGTGGGATCAGGTCGGCGACAGTCGATTTTCCGGCCCCGCTCGGCCCGACCAGGGCTACTACCTCTCCCGGCTCGATTGTGAACGAAACGCCGTCGAGGACTTTCTCGCCCGGGTCGTACTCGAACTCCACGTCTCGAAACTCGATGTGGCCCCTGAGGTGTTCCAGGACTATCGCGTCCGGTTTCTCGACCAGGTCGGACTTTGTGTCCAGGAGCTCAAATATCCGCTCGGCCCCGGCCATGGTTTGCTGGTAAAGTATATTGAGCCTCCCGAACTGTTTTCCTGCTGCGGCTACGACAAAGGCCAGGTATGTGAACTCGAAAAGCTTGCCGATCCGGATCTCGCCGGTTACAACCATCAGTCCACCGGCCAGAAGCAGCACGGCCCCCGAGATTCCACCCATCAGTTCGATCGAAGGCAGCACCGCCGACGCCCGCCTCGCTGCCCTAAGAGCGGCAACCAGGCTATTCGTGTTCGCACGGCCGAATCGCTCGATCTCGTGCTGTTCCATTCCGAACGCTTTGACTATCCGCACGCCCTGGGTCGATTCCTCGAACACCGCGTTCACGTCGGCCAGCCTCGCCTGGGTGTCGACGGTGAGTCCCCGGATTTTCTTTGACAGTCTGTCGATCAAAATCCCCATAGCCGGCACGAACACTATGGTCATCGCAGCCAGCTTCCAGCTTATGGCGAACAGGCCGGCAAGCCCGGTGACCATCAGGGCCGGTCCGTCGATTGCTTGCATGATGACCTGGCTCGAGTTGCTGATCAGGCCGACGTCGTAGGTCATGCGCGCGATGATGTGCCCGACCCTGCTGCGATGAAAGAACCTGAGCGGAAGAGTCTGAAGGTGATTGTAAAGATCCCAGCGCACATCGGCGCCGATGCGGTTGGTGACTGAAGCCACGAGGTAAGCGTTAGCGTAGCCGAACAGTGCTTTGGGGATATGTATCAGCACTACGAGCACCGCCACTATCAGTATGAGCGCCATTCGGGCCGAACCAGCAGAAAGCCAGCCGTGTGACAGGCCGAACTTGACGATGCCGATATCGGTGACTCCGCTACCGCTCAACGCGGTCGCGAACCAGTTGATCATCCGAGCCAGCACGAGATTGCAGCCGGCCATCAGCAGGCCGCAGACGCCGGCGGCTATCAGCCTGCCCTTGTAGATCAGAACATACTTGAGAAGACGTCTCTGACTGTCCATTGCTGCCTCGGACATCCGCTGCCGACCTGTCCTGCGCTGCCCACGCCAGGCTCGGGCATCAGGCAGTGCAAGATCTCACTCTTGCCATTGGGGGTTGTTGCGAAAGAATTCAAACGCGCATATCGCAACAGCCTGCATAGTGTGTCGTCCTGAGCGAAAAAGCTCATCAGCACGCCCGCATCCTTCACCGCGCTCAGGATGACATTCCCAGAATGTCGAGCCGATTCAAGGCCTCCTGCCAACATGCCGCAAGAGCCTAGCTCAGGCCCCAGGCGCACCCTCAGGAGACAGTTTAGTTCCCCGGCAATCACGCGATGCCAAGCCTGTTTCAGTATCCGAGCACCGAGGGGGTAAATCCTGAATCAAGTCCAGGATGACCCCGTCCTATGCGCTTGTGCTCGCTAGACTGAACTGATACACTGTTCGCAGCCGCGATGCCGTCTGTTCGCGAACTCATTCTTGGGTTCGGCTGAACCGGCGAAGAATCCTTGGCCTGCGGAAGCTCTCGCTATCGTGTTCAGCACTACCTGTCCGGGGCGCCGTGCTCAGGGCAACAAGGAGGCCCGCTGCCGTAGCCGAGTTGGTCAGCGCTCCGGGCTTTCTACGGCCAGTCCTCCCATTTCCAGGACCGCTCGCGCCGCGCGCTCGACAGCCCCCGGTTCGCCGAGGCTCTTTCTTACCTCAGCCAGGGACTCCCGCATCCTAGCCAGCCTTGTCGGGTCGTTCAGGATGTCCAAAGCGGCACTGGCCAGCCTTTCGGCCGTCACTTCTTCGTTCAAGAACTCAGGGCAGATCTCGCGCCCCGCGAGTATGTTCGGCATCCCAATGAACTCTTCCAGCTCGTGCCTGCGCAGTCGATACTCCAGACGCATGATCGGCGTGCCTCTGTAGACAATCACCATCGGCGTGCCGATCACTGCGGCCTCCAACGTGGCTGTTCCCGACTTGCAAATCAGCAGGTCGCTCGCTGCCATACAATCACAAGTCCGATCCTTTACGACGTG
>JBMFPI010000237.1:0-5859 GCA_049969195.1 Armatimonadota bacterium | reverse complement strand
AGCGATCCGCACTCTGTGTTTCCTCGAACCGTCAGTGCGCAGTGGATGCAAGAGAGCTCATACAAACGCTTGGCCTGAAGCCTCTACCCCTTGAGGGAGGTTATTACCGCGAGACCTATCGGAGCGCCGTGGTGCTTTCCGACGGCAGGCCCGCATCGACTGCTATCTACTATTTGCTCACCCCGGATACGTTCTCCGCGATGCACCGGCTGAAATTCGACGAAATCTTCCACTTCTATGCGGGCGACGCGGTGGAAATGTTGCATCTCTACCCGGACGGTTCGCATCAGGTCGTCCTCCTCGGAAACAACGTCGGTGCCGGGCAGAGGCCGCAGGTGATCGTTCCAGCCGGTGTGTGGCAGGGTTGTCGAATCGCCGATACCACGCCGGCCCCTTTCTCGACGGCGGCGGGAGGACGAGTTGGTTACGCGCTTATGGGGACCACGGTCGCACCTGGGTTCCGACCCGAGGATTATGAGCACGGCGACAGGCATACGTTGATCGCGCGGTACCCGCATTGCGCGCAAGTCATTGAGAGACTGACCGAAGCCTGAGGAGAATCCGTATGACCACGGAATTGGCCGTCGCGCTGACCGGAGTCCTCATCCTCAATTCGGGCGCTGAGACTGCGAACCTCATCGAAACGCGCGTCATCGCGAAGAGCAGCGACAGCGACTATTACGCATTCCCATCCGTGTGCAGACTCGCCGACGGCGAACTCTTGTGCGTTTTCTACTTGGGGACAGGCCACATCTCGTCCGACGGGCACATGGCTATGGTACGATCCCGGGACGAAAGCCGGACCTGGACGCGGCCGGTGATCGTGGCGGATACGCCGCTAGATGACCGCGACCCGTCTATTATGCAGACCAGAACGGGTCGAATCATCATCAGTTTCTTCGTCTACGACAGCAACAAAGACGACCGGGTCAGGCGCCGCTCGCCGAGGGTCCACTACACCTGGTCGGACGACGGCGGCAAGACGTTTTGCACGCCCAGGCCGCTCGAGATAGGCTGGAACTGGAGCGCCACGTCGGACGAGATACTCCAGTTGGCCGACGGCACGCTGCTGATGCCTATCTACGCAAGACAGGAAGGCGACGTGAAGGACAGGGCGGCCGTCGTCTTCTCGAAGGATGACGGGAAAACCTGGAGCGGTCCTACCACCATCGCTTGCGACGAGTCGGGCAAGATCGACTTTCAGGAACCGGCCATCGCAGTGCTTCCGGACGGCAGAATCCTGTGCAGCCTGCGCACGACCGGGGCCGGTTTTCACGCGTATCAGTGCGAGTCGACCGACGGCGGCAAGACCTGGACGAAACCGGTCGACACGCTCCTGCACGGCCACGCCGCGACCTTGCTCTACCATTCAAGCGGGGTGATCTTCCAGGCATATCGAAGCTGGTCGGAAAAAGGTAAGGTCAGGGGAGTCGCCGGGATCTTCACCGAGCCCGGCAAGCCCTGGAACCCGGCCAGGGAGTTCGACATCATGCTCGTCGACGGCGATTCGGCCTACCCCAGCGCGGTTGAACTTTCCGACGGCACTATATTCTGCGTCTACTACGCTCGCGAACATCGGGCAATCGAGGCGGCGGTGATACCGCCGAGTGCGATCAAAGCGCTCAGATGATTATGTCCGGCTGTTGAGGTATGCGCGTTTTCGGCGATTCTCTCGCTTGGTCAAGCAGCGTCGAAGTGCCCCAAACGCCGGGTTTGCATTCTGCGGGAATGGCCGGGTTGAACCACCCTACAGCGGCACACTGACTTCGATTCCCAAAGCATAGAAACCCCCTCTCCCCTTGCGGGAGAGGGCCGGGGTGAGGGGTCAGATGCTTCGGGGATTCGCTTCATGTGCTGCCGGAACTCTACCGTGCGGAACAACGAGGCCGATTCCAAACAGTTGTTCCCGAAGCATATGATCCTGAATCGAGTTCAGGATGACAAGGTCCCGAGCGCTTGCGGCTGCAAGACTGAACTGGACAATCCTGTCTTGAAGGCATTGTGAGGTTCGGCGGCGAAGTAAAACGTATGAGTAACTTCACGTACACCCGGCTAACTGAGTCCAATCTGCCCGAAGCACTCAATGTTCTCAACAGAAACCTAGTATTCGACAGTGGCCTGACCCTGGACTTGCTGCAATACAAGACATTCGAGGATCCGGATTACGATCCCGAACTCGGGATCGTAGTCCAGGAGAACGATAGAGTGATAGGCTGCGCCTTTGGGGTCGTGCGCAGAGAGGACCAGGAAATAACCGGGGGACTCAAGTTCATAGCGGTTGACGCCGAGTTCAGGAATCGCGGTGTTGCAACCCGGATGCTACAGGAAATCGAGCGCAGGATCCGGGAGTCGGGCGCGACGTCGCTTGTAGTAGGGTTTACAAGACCTAATTACCTGATGCCGGGAGTTGATCCCAGATACACTCCGGCGTGTGCCTTTCTGCTGAGGCGCGGTTTTTCCAAGAGCGGCGAGGCTTTCAATATGAGCGTCGAGCTGGCGGCCTCTGACTGGTCTACAGACGATCTTGAAGGCCGGCTGGCCGCACACGGCATCACCGTAAGGCGCCTCCGGGCGGATGAGCGCGATAAGCTGCGGGAGTGGATGGAACGGGACGGCTGGTCAAAGGGCTGGCAATACCAGACGCTTCGGGCTGCAGAAGCCGAGCCGCCGGCAGTATTCATAGCCGAGCGAGGCGGCGAGTTTGTTGCATTTGCCTGCTATGACGGCGTGCGGCCCGGGTGGTTCGGCCCCATGGGAACGAGCGAACATGCCCGCGGGCTGGGAATCGGCTCCGCGACTTTCTTGAAATGTCTGCAAGACATGAAAGCCAAGGGATACCGAGTCTGCGAAATCAACTCCGTCGGCCCGCTCTACTTCTACTCAAAAACTGCCAACGCGACCGTCAGCAGGGTGTTCTGGCAGTTCTATAAGCGGTATTGACGGAAGACGCATCACCCTCGCGCGCGGCCCCGAGCGCCAGACCCCCGGGGAACCTGCACCAGTCGCGCTCACAGATTGATCAGCGCCACATCAAACATCAGTCTTCTGAGCAGATTGTCGTACGTGACCCACGCCGCGAGGCAGTCCGTGTGGTGGCCGTAGAGAACCTGCCAGTCATAAACTTTGCGGCTGTCTGCGTCGCATCCCGCAACGAAGCCTACGACCTCGCTGCCCACTCGAATCTGGAACGCCGTCTGGAGTTCTCTTATGATGTTGATCGTGTCGAATAGGAAAGGCGACGCACCCGACTCGCGTCGCTTTATGTAACGAAGCGACGCAACGGATCCGTTTGAGAGAATATGGCTGACATCTATGGCATACGCGGTTGTCCCGTAGTGCTTGCTGCCCTCGTATGCGGCGGCGGTGCAGGCAATCAGGGGCTGAATCGCAGTCCGCGGCCCCAAAGGCACGATGTTGGCACCGACGACCACGCCTGCTAGAGTGCGGCTCATGAACGCGGGCGGCCCCGGAGTCTCCCTGAACCGACCCCAGGAAACGTTGACCGTGGGATAGATCTCCAGTCGGGGATCCAGGCAAGTCCGCGTCAGATTGAGCGCAGGCGCCGTATAAGCCAGGCCGATCTCCGGCTGGCGGTAGAGCAGCAGACCGGTATTTCTCACGTCATAGGTTCGTTGTCTGAGCGAGAACCTTCCGAACTGCCGAAGCCGGGCGATGTGCCCCGTGCTCGCAGGTCCGTACTGGTAAAACTCGCGGCTGAATGTGCGCGGCATCGTGAGCACGCTGGAACGCAACGATTCGTAAGTAAGATAGCGACCCGGTAGCCCGGTCAGGTCGCCGTCGACTCCCCACACGCTTTCGAGTTCGCCTTCCAGTCCGCGCCGGACGGTCACCCGCAGATCCGCGTTGACCTGGAGGCGATCCGTGTCAATAAGCGCCAGTTTCTGGGCAATCCCGAATCCCTCGTCTTTATCGAAGGCGGGCCTAGGGAACGTGTCGGCCGAGAACCCCTTGCGCCCGATCGCCAGCTTGACCGACGGCAGCGTGAATACCTTGAACCGACCCAGGTATACCGATGCGCCGCGCGCGTGAATCCTATTGCCGGGCAGCAGTGAGAGTTCACGGGCCTGCAATCGATAGTCGGGAGATAGTTTCTCGCAGGTCGTGAACGTCACGTCCTTCATTCTGCCGGTGCCCGGACCTGTTTCGATGAGAACCTCAGACGCCTGCAGCCTGTATCTCCCCCGCACGAGTGACACGCCACCACGGGCGCTGATCAGGGATCCCGTGTTCTCGATTGTCCCGCCAGGTGCAACTTCCAGTATGACGGGCGTTGGCTCGACCGGGGCAGAGGGGCAGACGTCGTCAGCCCACGCACAACCCGGGCGGGCAAGAATGGTCGCTGCGGCAGCAACGGCGAGGGCACGGCGCGGTATCATAACACGCAAGAATCTAGCACAGCGCCGGGGCGTTGTCAATCAAAAACCGCGGGAAGTATGACTCCACCTCAGCCGGCACAAACGCCCGGGGCTTCGTCACCCCTGAACTCGATTCAGGATCCATCGGTGCGGCGCCTGGATGCGGAAACAAGTTCAGCACGACGTGACTCCGACCGTCCTAGCCTTGCTGCCCCGGACGAGGTACCGCGGGCGTGATGCCCGCGTCTTTCGCCACGCTTGAGGAAGGCCCGCGCTCACGCTCACCTCGTGTCGGATGGACCTGGGTTCCCGAAGCGCCTCTGAAACCCCTCACCCGAACCCTCTCCCGCAAGGGGAGAGGGAGTTCCTATGCTGCGGGAACGACTAATTGAACTCGGCCCAGTTGTTCCGCAGCGCAAAGTTCCTACAGCATACTGACCCGAGGTTTTCGCCGATTTACACAAACCCGGCGTTTTTCGGCGACTCAGGGCTTCTCAACTCAAGCGAGAGAACCGCTGAAAACGCGCTTATGGCCACAGCCTGCGCGGGGTCAGGCTGTGGCCTGTTTCACTGAGGATTCTTGCAGCGCGGGGTCAGGCTCTCGCCACCTGCTTGACTGAGGATTCGTACGGTGCCGGCTCGGTGCGTTCGGGCCTGTGATTGGCAGCCATAGCCCGGGCGTGCTCGAACACATACTCCCTGAGCCGCTCCGGTTCAAGGACGACGGCGTGTTTGCCGTAGCCCATTATCCAGGCGCCGATCTCCTCGATACCTGCAACAGTAACCTCGAAAATGATCCCTCCGTCCGGCAGAGGACGAACCACCTGCGAAGGATGGCGCTTGACCTCGGAGATCATCTCGGCCACCTCAGGGTCGAATCGCACGCGCACAAGCACCGGCTCATCTCCTGCCCACGCTTCCCAGCTTGATGCGAAAAACTCGTCCACTGAGAAGTCCGCCGGGAGACTGAATGTTTCGCCAGTTTCGAAAGCGCTCAGGAACCGCACCAGTTTGAACTGAACTATCTTTTCGTGTTCCTTGCAGTATCCCACCACATACCAGCTATGCCGCCTGAACACCACCGCGTACGGATCAACAGTATACTCCCCCACTCTCCGGCTCTTCTGGGACCTGTAGACCACGCGCAGGCGGTGGTGCAGACCCACAGCCCGATTGATGGTCTCGACCACATCCTCGGACACGTCGGCCGGGAACGCAGTTACGTTTACCGCGTGACTGCGCTCCATTTTCTGTGCGATCTCCGCCCCCTGCCAAACCGTCGCCTCACTGATCTTCCGCCACGCGGACTCGGCGTATCTCTTGACGGGCGACCCTTCCACGAACGGGCCGGATGTTAGACTGAGCCGCAGGGCCATAAGCTCCTGCGGGTCCAGCGACACCTGTGTCCGGTGGGCGCGATCGGACAGATAGTAGCCGCCGTCCACACAAATGACCGCGGTGCGGAGACAATTTGAGATTTCGT
>JBMFPI010000236.1:0-5861 GCA_049969195.1 Armatimonadota bacterium | reverse complement strand
CTCCACGCACTCAGCAATGGAGACAGTATGAACCAGCAGCAAACACCTCGCAAGGTGCGGATGGTTTGACGGTTACGCCGCACCGACACGACTGAAAAGACCCCCGCTGCGCACGCAAGGACGAACCAATCTCCGAACCTTGCATAGGGTGTGAGGTCGTTGCGCGGGGCAATTTGACCCGTTGCGACCCCTCTTGTGTAGATCGGCAGTTCGCGGAGAACGCGTCCTTGGGGATCGATAATCGCCGAGATGCCCGTTGCGGCTGCCCGGACTACGTACCTGCGGTTCTCGACCGCCCGCAGTCGGGCCATCATCATATGCTGACGTGCAGCCTGTGTGCGCTTGAACCAGGCGTCGTTTGTTATAATGACGAGAACGTTTGCCCCTTTGCGCGTTTCCTGCGCGCAGACCGCCGGGAAGAGCGACTCGAAGCAGATCGCGACGCCGATAACCCCGATATCGGTCCGGATCAGGTTGTGACGCTTGCCGGGGAGAACGTCTACGTCCCTGATATCATAGCGTTCCAGCCACGGCATTTGTTTGCGAAAAGGCACATACTCGCCGTACGGAACCAGGTGGACCTTGTGATAGACACCGATCCTGCGTCCCGCCCGGTCGAAGACGTGTGCAGAGTTGTAATTGCGGCCTTCGGGGTCGTCGGACGCGTCATAGCCACCGACGACGTAGTTGGCGGAAGTCTGTCGGGCAAGCGCGGAGAGCTGCGGCCCCCACCTGGTTTCTGTTATCTCGTCAACAATGGTGGTTTCGGGCCAGACAATCAGGTCCGGGTGTGATCTCGCGGCCTGACGGCTCATCTGTTCGTAAGCGGCGAATGCGGCGGGCACGTATTCAGGTCCGGGGTTGATCTCGTGCGGCAGACATCCCTGGATGATCGCGACGTTTGTGTGGGCCGGGCCGTCTAGCTCGCGGTGAAAGGAGACGTATCCCGAAGCCCAGACGGCAGCAGCCAGCCCGAGAGCAAGGGCGAGGCTCAGCAGTCTCCGGCGTTCGCTTGACCCTTTTGGGGTATGAAAAGATGTCTCGCTCTGCTTTTGCTCTTCTCGGGATCGGGGGGACGCAAGCTCGGCCAGAGCGACGTTCACCAGACACACCACGAAATCGATGCCCCAGGGCCCGGTCACCGAGGCGATCTGTATCACCGGCAGCACGTTGGCCTGTGTGTGCGCCAGGCTGCCCCAGGTGAACCCAAGCGGTCCGATCACGCGCGCCCATTGACAGAGCGTCCAGGCGGCAGGCACCCCTATGTACCCCGGCCAGCCTATGCTGTTCGGGAGCATAGCTGCTGCTGTTGCAGCGAAGAGCATCAGCCAGCAGGCCTCCTTGAGTGCGACGAGAAACCACGGGAGATAGCCGAATATAGTCAGCCAGAAGCAGATTACCCCGTAGTATGCGAGTCCGGTAACAAGCCCAAAGAGCGCTGCGTCTCTTGCACGCGCACCTTTCAAGGCGATGAGCAGCGGCACGAGCCCGAACCACGCCGCGGGCCATAGTCCCGGCTTCGGCATAGATGCGGCCAGCACTAGGCCCGAGGCTGTTGCCAACAGCAGGTTACGTTTTCTCATATGCTGAGATATAATTGAGCCACAAGCCCATGCGTCGAACGTGTCTGGTGATAATATCAGGTGTCGTGCTATTGTTGCTCGCTGGGTGTGCGAGGTTTCCCGCGACCGCCCCAACGACCGGCAAGCAGCTCGTCATCACGATCAAGGTCAGAGGGCGAATCACACCGATTGACGACGCGGATCCGACCGTCCGCCACTACTACTTCATCGCTATCGATAACGACAATGATCAATACACCGGTCCGTGGGCCGTGGCCTTCCCGCCGTACGGCGGAAACGGTTGGGTTACCTCGCGCGATGCGCTGCGCAGTATCGGCGTGACCTCGTTTCTCGAATACGATGCTGCTAACCCGGGCGGTTACATATACGCTTTCGTGCCGGGCAGTTTCCTGCTACAGTATACCAATCCCCAGCCGCCCGTTCGGTACGAGCTTCTGGAGGGCGGCAGCGCCATTCGTTTCGTAATTGACTTCAGCCAGGTTGCTACGGCGACCATCCCTGCCGACAAGATCTCCCAGCTCGATATTAACATCATCACCACCAACGAGCTTGCAGTCAACCCTAATCAGCTCTATCCGCACCGGCAGTTCGACGGGCTCGGGCCGAGTGGCCAAGATTACGTCAGTATCGACACCACCCAGGACCGCACCTACACCGGTCAGGACACCGACACGGCCTCGCCGACCGACGAAGACATCGACATCGTCTACTGGTCGATTCAGGTCCAATCCGTAGCATCGCGCTGAAACCCCGCACAATTACGAGGATCACCCCGCTGTTTTGCGTGGAAAAGATTTCATGAAGTCGAGAAACTACAACACTGGTTTGCCGCTCAAAGATTTGGAGGAGCCCGAATGAGCCAGAAATCTATCTTTCAATACGCGCGGCTCGCCGCACAGGCAGAACAGCGCGTTCTGGAGCTGCTCGATTCTGCCTTGCGCGAAGAGCCGGTGCGAGAATGCTCTGAGAGGGACCTCCGAAAAACTGCCCGGCCGCGTCAGGGCGAAGATTCTTCGGGGTAGGTTGCAGCCCGGCTTGAAGATCGATTGACGCGCCAGACGCCCCGAGAGCGCCGATCTCTCGGGGCGTCTTCCTTTGCGCCCGGCTGATAGAGCTTGCTGCGATAGCAAGCAAATCCGGAGTTTTGGCGATTCGCTGCCCTCGGAACCAAGTGGGAAACCGCCCGTGTACGCGCCTTGCTCAACGGCCCGTATACAATCCGCCGTACACGGGCAAAGACTGTATTCCGGGAAACGCCGTCTCTATTCCTCCGCTACGTTCTCTACGCCCTGAACCTCCGGCACCTCGCGCTTAAGGATGCGCTCGATTCCCATCTGCAGTGTCATTGCCGCCATCGGGCAGCCGTGACAAGCGCCTTTCAGTCGAACTTTCACCACGCCGTCCGCAACGTCTACCAGCTCGACGTCTCCGCCGTCGGCCTGGAGGCTCGGTCGAACGTTGTTCAGCGCAGCGGCTACTCGCTCGCGAATGTCGTCTCTTACCTGTTCAGTCAATTCACGTGCTCCTTTTCTGGTTTGCGAGTCAGTTTCGGTCTGTGGCTCCGTGTCCGTCGGTTGGGATCGACGCTCTTCAGCTAAGCCTGAGAATCTCCTGAAGCGCACCTGTCGCAACAACCCTGCGGATCCGAGCCTATCGGTTCCAGGTCAGATGAGCCTCAGGCTTCTGCAAACTCGTGTTCGTGTAATTCTTCTTCGGACTTGAGCTCCAGACCCTTTCCCGTAGTTTTCTTGAGATAGTCGTCTATTGCACTGCGGACCGCCTGTTCCGCGAGTACAGAACAGTGCATCTTGACCTTGGGCAACCCGCCGAGGGCTTCGGCCACAGCTTCATTCGTGAGCTTCAGGGCTTCTTCGATTGTCTTCCCCTTTATCATTTCTGTTGCCATACTCGAGGTCGCGATTGCGGCGCCGCAGCCGAAGGTCTTGAACTTGACGTCGGTGATGACATTGTCCTTGACCTTGATGTACATATTCATAATATCCCCGCAGACAGGGTTGCCCACCTTGCCTATCCCGTCCGCGTCCGGTATCTCGCCGACGTTTCGCGGGTTGGCGAAATGTTCCATCACTTTTGTTGAATAGCCCTGGTTCATCGGTTTTTCTCCTACCGGCCGGAGCTTCTCTCGGCCCTGACTTCGCTTATTATGCAGTGCGGAGTGTGCTCCATTCCGCACCTTGCGCAGGTGCGTTCGATGTCCCCCTCTTGCGCAAGCGCAATCTTCAGGAAACTCTCGACCCCGCTCAGGAATGCCCTACGCTCGTCCTCCGGCATCGCCTTCACAATCGATTCGAACCAGCCGGATCTACGTCTTCGCATCTCGCTGACAAGCAGTTTGCCCGATGGGCTGAGCTCCACCTGCGTTAGACGTCTGTCGAGCTCGTTTTCCTGCCGGGTCATCAAACCCTTCTTTACCAGCCGATCTACTAACTGACTCACGGCCGACACGCTCACCCCGAGGCCCGATGCTATCTCACGCATAGGAGATGCCCCGCGGAGGTATACATATTCCATACACTGCATCAGCGATGGGGTAATATCCTCCCCGCCGTATTCGCAGCACATAGCGGAGATGGTTGCTTTACGCACCGATTCCACGAATACGTTCGCTATCAGCTCGGCGTATTCCGGAGAATCTTTTGTTGCCGTCTGCGCCTGCATGCGAATCTGTAAGCTCCTTAATCAATTAGCTGCTTCATTATTATACCACCCCTAGAGTGGTTCAAACCACTTCTGCAAGGCAGGAAAGTCGCGACAGGCGTTTTTTCGGCGATTCTCAGCCTTCATTGGAAGCGTCGGATCGTTCAGAACGCCGCGTTTGCGTCCTATCTTTGCGACCTGAGGTCATTCTCGGCAGAACACAGCCTGGTAGGGTAGGACCTGGCCGCGGAGCCCGTATGATGGAATCCGGATATGATACAATGCTTTACGACCGCGCTAGCGGCAGTCTGGAGCAGGCTGCTACGACAGAAACGTTTTCCGCGATTCCTCCGCTGGGTTGAGTAGCGTCGAATCGCCGAAAACGCACGGTTAGCGTTCCTTTGCAACGACCTCCTGGAGGTTGATACGAATGAGGGTCGGCATAGTAGGTCTTCCGTCTAGTGGAAAGACGACGCTCTTCCGTGCGCTGACCAGGGGAGCCGTCTACACGGACAGCTTCGGGAGTCAAAGCGGCAGAGCCAACGTCGGTGTAATTGCGGTACCGGATCACCGCCTGGACTATCTCGCAGCTAGATACAAGCCCAAGAAAGTGACGCACGCTTCGATAGAGTTCGTCGATGGGGCTGCGCGAGTCGTTCGGGATGCCGGGCGCACGCATTTCGGCACCGACTTCTTTGCCGACGTGCGGCAGGTGGATGCCCTTGCTCACGTAGTCCGCGGTTTTGCCGGGCCTGCCGGCGAGCCTGCGACGCCCGTAAAGGACGCGCAGATGCTTGCGGACGAACTTGTTCTGGCAGATTTGATGGTGATCGAGTCTCGAATGGAGAGGGTCGAGAAGCAGCTTCACGGGGTTAGGAAAGGCGTGAGCACACCGGCTGCTATCGAAATGGACCTGCTCGGACGCCTCAAGTCGGCTCTGGAAACTGAGGGAACTCTGGTTGGCGTCGAGCTCACTCACGATGAGGAACGTTCGGTCCGGAGCTACGACTTCCTTACACTCAAGCCCAGGATCGCGGTCCTCAACATCCCGGAGGCCGAGATAGCTGCGCCAGGTGAGGAAACGCTTCGATTTCGGGAGTTCTGCGTTGAACGTTCAATCCCTGAAATCGAACTGTGTGCTGAGATCGAGATGGAGGTATCGGAATTCTCGGAGGAGGAGGAAGCGGAGTTCCTGTCGTCGATGGGAATCACGGAGCCGGCGCGCAGTCGGCTGATCCGCGCGTGCTACAGCGCCCTGGGCCTGATCTTTTTCTTCACGATCAGCGAGCCGGAGGTCAGGGCGTGGACAGTCAGAAAAGGTTCAAAGGCGATTGACGCGGCGGGAACGATCCATACCGACATGGCTCGCGGGTTCATTCGGGCAGAGGTGGCCAGTTTTGCGGACATTGAGCGGGCAGGGGGATGGGAGGAGGCGAAGCGCAGTGGTCTAGTGCATCTTCAGGGGAAGGACTACGTCGTTCAGGATGGCGACGTTATCTACATTCGCTTTCACGTCTGAGTCGTACCTGCGGGCCTGCGCGGGTCAAGGTCATTAGCTTATTGCGATAGGCGCGTTTTTTGCAACTCTACTGTCTGTTTGAGGAGCATTGAATGGCCCAG
>JBMFPI010000235.1:0-5890 GCA_049969195.1 Armatimonadota bacterium | reverse complement strand
GGGTTTTCTTCCTCTTCCGCAGCGATGCGATCAAGCCGTTCAGCATTCGAGCTATCTCCGAAGTCTGGTTGAACAGCACGGTCATGCGAGGCTCCGGCAGGTAGCCCAGCCGGAACGCCATCTCCAAGTGAGTCTCCAGTTCCATCAGAGAACCCCGCGCCATCGACAAGTGATGCAGATAGTCTCCCGTCGACTGCCTGCCATGTCCCTCCGCTATGTTCGCTGGAATCGACACCGCCGCTCTCTGCAGTTGGCTGGTTAGGCCAAATTGCTGTTCCCTCGGAAATGAGGCCGTCACCTTGTAGCACTCCTCGACCAAATCCATTGCCTTCTGCCAGACCTGCAGGTCCCGAAACGTCTGAATCATCTCTGCCCTTCCCTCCCCGAATCCCGACTCCCTGAATCCTGGATCCTAAATCCTGACTCCTGTACTTCTCACCTTGCGCCAGCGGCACTACCACTTCCAGCTTCTGGCGGCGCAATCGGCACATCGGCTCCTCGGCGATTCCCGGCTCCAGTTCGAGCAATGCTTCGTAGACCCTGCCGAGATCCTCGACATCCAGCGGACCGTAGTAGACCCGTTCGCGGCTGGTTCGTCCGCGCTTCGGTTGAGTCCATAGCAAGCAATCAAGAAGCCACGCACACGCACGTTCGCCCCACCTGAGTTCGGAGAGTACTGGGGTTGCCTGGGCGCCGAATAGAGCTCCGCCAAGAGGCTTGATGGTTATCTCATTGCAGCGCAGCTCCCTCGTGCCCGCGAACGCGTCGAACAACCTGCGCAGCCCGTCTTCAAGGAATGATCCGGTCTCCGCGCCGTTGCGAAGCACAGGTTCGACCAACCGCGCGAGAGCCGTCGTCGGCGAAAAGGTGTTCCGCCAAATGCTTGTCCCGGCAAAGGAGAAGCTGCGGGCGGGGTCATTACTCGATTCGGCTTTCAGTATGAATAGCAATCGGTAGACGATAATGAGCCCCTCGCGCCAGAGCTGCTTTGCAAGCGTGGGCTTGTCGAACGAGGGCAAGCGTTCCTGGTTATCAGGATGATCGAGCACGCACTGAATAAAGCCCTCGACAGCTTTTCGCGCCTGTTCTCGGAGTTCCTTAGTGACCCCGGTTTGCTTGAGGCGTGCCTTGTCTACGAGATTCGGGAGAAGCTCAATCCCCCTGGGACAGCAGAGAGCTACGACGAGCCGGAAGCTGTCCGGCACATTGCGGCTGCGTTTCCACTCGGGGTCGATCTTGACAACGATCTCTGAATCCGGTCTTGCAGGCTCGGAGATCAGAATGCGTAGCTCTACGCCGTTTGTGATGATCCCGACTCGCTCCCCACTGCTCACGAGCACCCGTTGAGCAATGCGAACAGGCGAAAACCGCGCCGCCGAACCCCGCTTCTGCGGGGCATCCAGGTCGGCGTCAAAATCCTTCGTCCAGACGCGAAGCTTGTGCTCGCCGTCCGCTGTGACAAGCAGGTCCCCGCCGGGCTCGTCACCTTCGCGCGTACGTACCAGGTCTGAGGGTTCTATCCGCTCGTATCCCAGGAACTCCATCAGCGGCGCGACAACGGAGTTCCTGACGCGTATGGGCCCGCCGGAGTTCACCAATTCGCGCACGTGCCTGCGGTAGACTTCCCATCGCCTCTGAAGCTCTCTGCCCTCTGGGCCTGCATTCTTCGGCAGGACCTTCTCTTTGGTGAGTTCAGTTTCCAGATCGAACGCGACAAACGGCTCAGGCAGCGCAGGACCAAGGAACAGGCAGTTTTCTAGGTTAAGAGCCACGGCGCACCTCCTTTGCCGGAACAAGCATCAGGAGGCCAAGAGGAACGACCTCCGGTTGCGAGAGCTCCACTCGTTCGCTCAGGTCTTTCATTCTGCGCTCGTATGCCCGAAGAATGGTCTCCGCCTGGTTCCTTCGTTCCCGAGGATTTGTCTTGTCGGTCGCGAATGACGCAAGGCGCTCCATTGGGTCGGAGACGATCTTCCAGGCGGACGCAGACGGCTCGACCACGGAATCGGCATCGAACAACGACTGCATTCGCGCAGTTTCGGCTTTGCCTATGAGCTGATCGGCCATTTCCCGCAACCACTCCTTATGCTGCCTTTCCTCCGCCTCTAGCTCGGACCGGCGTTTCTTGATAAAATCCGTGCCAATAGACGCGAACGCGTCGCGGGCAGCCTGAATCGCAGTCTGTTGGGCCGTTTCGCCCCAGTCGGCGAAATGGTCTTTCCAGACATCCCGCGTATTGATGGCCCTCCCCTTGAGCGGCTCCAACCAGTCCTTGGGCGTAAGGCAAGTCTCAACATTTCCAGCCGCATCGACCTTGACCGCTATGACTTGCTCATACTCCCTGCCGGACTTGCTCGTGACGCGCCCGAGGAACGTGCACAGAAGCTGGGGGCGATCTGCGTCGGTTGCTGCCGCGCTCACTCTGCGGTCTTGGCCCGTACTCCTGCCGAAACCGATGCCCCGGACTCTGTCTATGGCCTTCTGCACAAGGGGGTGCGCCCGGCCGAGGTAGCCCACCTGCTTGCCATCGGAATCCTCAATTACATTAGGGTCGTTGGAAAGCAGCAGAACTCCAGTCTCGTCGTCGAAGCCTGGAAGTTTGGACGGATCCATATTCCACGACGGGGGAAGCTGTATCTCAAACACGCCGTCCAAGCGCCTTTGGCAGCGACCGCCTTCAGACTCGATGGCGCTCAAAACGAAATCGAAGAGATCGACAGACCCGCTCTCGCCGCGTTCCAACGCGTTCTTGGCGTCCTCCTGCAACTTCGCGTCGGCATTGACCCCTGTGTCCGACAGCCAAGCCCTAGACTTGGCGGTTGTCTCAAAAGCTTTAAACGCGCGATCTATCTCATCGATCAAGGCCTTAATCGCAGCGTCATCCTCTGGGCATCTGTCTGGGTCGTTGAAATCCACGGTACACAAGCTCGGCTCAAACAGCTTGTTGTCGATATCCTCAAGGCCTGCAAGCAGGCCCTCGTACGGAGCGCCGTCGCCGCGCTCTACGCCGAGAGTGTTAGGCATGAAATGCAGGTTCCTGCGCTGGTTCTCGTATTTGGCAATAAGCCGCAAGAGCAGGTACTCCTCAAACGTCTCCTTCAGATAGAGATACCTGATGACAGGTGTTTGTTTCTGACCGTAGCGGTCGATGCGGCCGTTGCGCTGCTCGAGCCGGTTGGGGTTAAACGGGAGTTCGAGATGAATCAAATGGTGGCACCGCTCGTGGAGGTTCAGCCCTTCCGCTGCCGCATCGGTGCTCACTAATATGACGTTGTCCTGCGATATGAACTTGTCGTATACCTTCTTGCGGTCCGCATCTGGGTCTTCGCCGCTAATGGTCTCGACTGTTCCTACCTGGGCCCGCCTGAGCGCCTCGACCACAACAGCCTGGCTGTCGCGATACTCGGTGTACACCAGTATGTTGGCCTGCGGCTCGGTTTCGCGTATCTGCCTGATCTGCTCGACTACTGCGCTCAGCTTGGGGTCACGGTCTACCACGGCCTGCGCGAGTTCTCGGATCTCCTGCAGCGCTTCTATGACCGTCTTGTTCTTTCTCAGGTGGTAACTGCCTGAACGGACTTGCTTATCAATCTCCTCGATCTGTCGAGCGATGTCCTCGGCCTGTATCCTCGCGTGCTCTTCTTCTTCCTCGAAGCTCAGAGTCCCATACATTCGCAGTTTCTGCTGATACTCGCGGAGAGTGTTGAGCCGCTGCCTCGTTTCCTCCTGGCTTTCCGCGCGAGCGGACTGAGCGGCTTGGAGCCTTTCACTCACGACATCAAGAGTTCTTAGGAGGGCGTTGACTGAGGAAACGGACCTCTTCAGTAACGCGAAGAGAGACAGTACTTCGTCGTAGCGTCGGCTTCGTATGGCCGACTTCATTCGCGGCGCAACGAGGCCAACTATGCTTCTGTGCATCTCGGCGAAATCATCGTCGACGCCGGAGGTAGTAACCGGACAAGGGATCACTGTCCTTTCCTTGAAACGGGGTTCCTTCGTGTCGGGATCGACTATGTGGCGCTTGAGCCGCCGAACAACGTGCGCGCTGAAACGCCCTGCTCTGGCCTCTCCTCTTGCATTTACCAGGCACGGGTCGAGAAGCTCCAGCAGCGACGCGAACGACCTGTCGTATCCATCGTGAGGGGTAGCTGTAAGCAACAGCAGAGCATCTGAACGAGCCGCGAGTACCTCTGCCAGCTTTCGACGCTGTGTGGCGGAACGATCATCTGCTGAGCCGGACCTGAATACGTGGTGGGCCTCGTCTATCACCACAACATCGAAGTCAGTACGTTCCAAATCTCTTATGATGTGGTCCTGGCGCAGGAAGTCCATAGACGCCAAACCTAGCTGAATGCTGTCGAATGGGTTGGCGCCGCGTTCTGTCTGCTTGCGAATTTCCTCGATCATCGCCCGGTCTATCACCTGAAAGCAAAGCCCGAAGCGTTCCCGCATCTCGGCTTTCCATTGCTCCAATAGTGGGCCAGGCGGAGAAACGATGAGCACCCGGTGAGCCAGCCGGCGGGCTATGAGTTCAACAATTACAAGTCCCGCCTCGATAGTCTTTCCCAGACCGACATCGTCACACAGCAGCAGGCGTGTTCGGCTGAGGTTGAGCGCACGCATCACCGGCACAAGCTGATACGGTTCAAGTACCAATCTTCCCGGACGAACAGCCTGGAGTGTGTTTGGTCCGAGACGCTGTTCAAGCAGGAAAGCACGGTGGTAGACCAGCCAGTTGTTGAGTGGGGTGGCGTTCTCAGGCGAAAAAGCCCTAACAGGGACGTCGACGTCCTCAAACGGGCTTAGTACGTCGATCTCGTAGCCGCGTAGGGCGTGGTCGAGGCCGCGCAGCCGAAACCGCGTCTGCTCGCCCAGCGGGTAAGTATCGACGACCTCCCATCTTAGCCCACGAATGTGAACTTCCGTTCCAGGCAATATCTCAGCCAACGTGCAATCCTCCGCTTCTCGCACTATCGCAAACCTGAATCCCACGCAGGGTGGACCATAGTAAATCACCCGGTTTCTCTGCTACGGATGCTCGTCGCGCTACGCCTCGGCGACGGCTTCGACTTTAGCAGACGATGTCATTCTTAGCCCCAGGCACACTACGCTCCCCTCTGGAAGCATGTTTACGCCAAGCCTCTAGCATCCATTTTACCGATTCTATGATTTTGTTGCGATAGAAGGCAAAGCCCGTGTCTTAGGCCATTGTCGCGGTTAATTGAGCAGCGCTGAATCGCTGAAAACGCGCCGAACTTGTGTTGTATCCCAAATACACCCGCAAGAAGCAGAGTGCTTGCGAGCGTGTGAACGTGAGACTGGAAAACAATTTGTTGCTGGACGAGCAGCGGGTCGGGGAACACCAGAATGCGGCGGTTCAGTTAGTGATGAGCCTGTTGGTGGTCCTTGCCTCGGCAGTCTCGATGGTGAGCTGGACAAGCTTGAATGAGTGAGGAGGACGCCTGGTGCCGGCGCCATGGCCTAGAAGGGAATCATAAGAAAAGTATGCTCTCAAGGACACAAGCCAGGCACAAAGACGTCTACAGGAGGGCCTAAGCAGGGCTGGGACCGCTTTATTGACCTTCAAGCCCCAGACGGGACCTGCCAGGACAAATCTGTAACCGAATCCTCCCCAAACGCCGTCCACGTCCGCACGAATCCAGCGTCAATCGATATCCTGCACAATCGGATGCTTGTGAACCCACACCGGGCACTGCTATTCTAGATGCATTTGCGATCTTGTCGCAGGTGTACCGGTCGATGGCAAGCATTGCTGGTAAGTCTACAATTGCGTCCAGGCTCTCCGGCCGAGGGAGCCTGTCCCAGCCATAGTGGAAAGTTGGCTGGTGGCTCGTCTATTCTATGCCGCTTTGCCCTCCTGGTCAATATG